>NZ_MULM01000153.1:0-65738 GCF_002029345.1 Pseudomonas sp. VI4.1 | reverse complement strand
GTGCGTATGGGGTTGGACATGGTCAGGCCTTCCTGGTCTGAATGTTGACGAGAGGAAGGGCTTTGCTTCCACCCTGGTCCTGGGGGTTGGAAGCTTTTACGATGGCGGCCAGGGTTTAAATAGGACGCTTCTGATGGGTGTGTAAGACGTTTCCGTATTTTTTGAAGCCGGTAAGTCAATTAGCCCTGTTTGCGATGCCTCCTACACCAACCGCTCAATTTTCTGATGCTGCCAGACCATCTTGTAATACGCCGTCTGCAACACCAGCATCCCTAGGTACGCCACCGGAAATGCCATCCACACGCCCTGCAATCCGAAGTGCCCGTCCATCACATACGCCACCGGCAACTGCACCCCGACCACGCAGAAAATCGAAATCGCCATCGGCACCAACACCGATCCGCTGGCACGCATGATGCCGCCGATGATCGCCTGGAAGCCGAACACCAACAGGCTCCAGAGCATGATGTGCAACAGATGCTCGGCCTTCGCACGAGTGCTGTCATCCGTGAGGAACAAACCCAGCAACCAGTGCGACAACAGATAACCCAACACCACCAACCCGCCAGTCAGGCACACGTTGATCAACAACCCCGTGCGCAGAATCGGCCCGATGCGCTCGATGCGCCCTGCCCCGATCGCCTGGGCACCCAGGATCGACGCCGTGATCGCAATCGACAGCGCCGGGAACTGCACATAATTGACGATCTGCGTCACCGCCCCATACGCCGCCGTCGCCTGGGAACCGTGCTGATTCACCAGCGCCAGAATCACCAGCTCCGACATCGACAACACCACCATCTGCAACCCGGTCGGCAAGCCGATGCGCAACACCTTGCCGAGAATCACCAGGTCCAGGCGCATCGCCGCAAACATCTGCCGATCCGGCGCCAACGGATGCCCCTTGCTGATCAAGCGCCACGCCAGCCACGCCATCGCCGACAGGTTACCCACCAACCCCGCATACGCCGCACTCTGAATCCCCATCATCGGCAACCCCAGCCAACCGCGAATCAACGCCGGCGTCAGCGCCAGGCCGATGCAGGTCGACACCAGCAACGCGATCAGCGGCGACACCGTATCGCTCACCCCGCGCAACAGTTGGGTGAACAACACGTAGACCAGCAGAGACGGCATGATCCACATCATCACCTGGGCATAGGTCACGGCGTCGTCCAGCACGTCGGCCGGCGTGCCGAGGCCTTGCAGGGCGGGTCTTGCGAAAACGCTGCCCAATATTGCCGCTACCAGACCGATCATTGCGCCCAGGAGCAGCGTGGTGCCGGCGATGGTTTTCACCAGATGTTGTTCACGCGCCCCCCAGGCTTGACCGATGAGCACCCCCGCACCCGCGCCGAGGCCGATGACCAGGGCGATGAAGAAGAACACGATCGGGAACATCCCGGAGACGGCAGCCAGGGCCTGGGTACCGAGCATCTGGCCGATGTAGATGCTGTTGATGGTGCCCGACATGGATTGGAGGAAATTGGAGAGGACCATGGGGGCGAGGAAAAGCAGGTAGGTTTTCCAGAGGGGATGTTGGGTGGTCGGGGTTTGCATTGGGTGGAGGTCCGTCTCGACTGCGGGGTTGGGATTCTAGAGGATAGCGTCAGTAGCTAGGGATAAAGTGAAAGCAATTCTGGTGATGGCCTCGGACGTTTCCTCCGCTTGAGGTAAAGGTCCTAAGACGGGACAAAAGTTCCTACATAAACCCCGGAATCCGACACCCAGCCATCTGCGCGTAAACGTGGCTGACGGATCCTTTCGTGACCCCGTTGACCGAAGCCATTTCACCTAAAAAAATGTGAAATAAAATGTGCAGATAATTTTGTTTAAAGAACCCACAAAACGTCTACAGCCCAGCAAATCAGCGATTCTTCATCAAATCAGTATGTGAAATAAAATGTGAAGCTTTCCATACGGTACAAACCGCTATGCCCCTGATCACATCAAAATCCTGGCTCGCCTCTGACGGTTGAACAGAAGGTGATCCGGACGGACGAGGTCAGCTGTCTCAGCGACGCTATTTCGATTCCATCGAGTTCATGCTGCAGGTTTGTCACGATCAGGTCGATTGCATGACTTTAGTCGTGAACCCCTCTCAACTTCGAGATCGATGCGGCGTTTTCTGCGGCACATTCCAGCGTCCTGCCTGCATTTCATATCGGTCCTACAGCAACCTCGGAAATCGCTCATATCGCCCATGAAGCGATAACTCTTATAGTCAACCCATCGCCCACGCGTTGATCAGGTTTGTAGACCTGCAGTCCCGATCAACCCCCATCATTTGATTCGGCGCTTCACCTATCGAACAACGGGGACGAACAACGGATTATTACTTTGAAACTGGCGGAGCGCTCTCAATTTCCAGCCGCCTCACCGAGCATCATCCGTATTTCAAAAGGTTGTTTATTACACCTGCTGCATCCGCCAGTCTGCCTCAGACTCAACTCGGAAGCCGTCGGTACCACAACAAAACCAAGGACTGCGCATGCCTCTGATATCGCAACGTGTAGCGCTAGCACGCAAAGGAGCTAACGATAAAGTAATTTGCCGAATGAAGTCGGGTTGGGCGGTCATGGGTGACGTGCAATTTCTGCCTGGTTACTGCCTATTACTGCCCGACCCTGTCGTCCCAAGCCTGAACGATCTGGATGCAGAGGCCAGAGCGACATACCTACTGGACATGGCCCGAATCGGTGACGCGGTATTACAGGCAACCGGGGCACTTCGTATGAACTACGAGATTTTAGGGAATTCAGAACCGGAGCTGCATTGCCACATTTTCCCTCGCTACTCTTCAGAGCCGGAAGAAAATCGCAAGATGCCCGTATGGTTCTATGACTGGAAGACAGCTACCCCCTACGCTGAGCAAGCACATGGCGATTTGCGTAACAGGATTGCTCAGTTATTGGCTGCATCGAGCTAAGACGACGATATAAGGGCAACTCGACATGACTTTCTCAATTTCAATCAGAAAAATTTCAATTCGTGCATTGGGCATTTTCGTTATCTTTCCCTGCACGGTTGCACACACCTTTTTCAGTCTGATAGCGCTTGTGAAGTTGCATTCGTTTATTTTCATAGAACATGACACGTCCACGTACAGCGTCATGATTCACTTGAGAATGGCTGTCTACTTGGCATTAGGATGGGTCGGGGTCATAACGGGATTGAAGCTGTACTATCACTTTCTGCTGTCAAACGCGTCTCCAGGCTGGTCAGGCTTTGCGTGGCCAGGGCTGCTCTGCGGGACTGTGGCCTGTGTAGGCTTGATATGTGCATCAGGGGGATCACTTACATCACGCATCTTTACCATGGGATGGCCGCTGGTGGGTGCTGCGGTGCTTGGTTGGCTTTTGCTCAATGCCGACAACGCAAACAAGGCAGACAGTCACTAGAGGATTCACGTAACTCGGTGAGAAGGGGCAGAGCACGATTATCGAATCGTCCTTTTGGTTTAGATGAGTTAATGATTAGCCAATACGAATCGTCCAGACTCTGCGCCTTGGCGGAACCGTCTACTTTGAGTCGATACCCGTCCAACGCGGAAGGCTGCAGCGCGTTATGCCACCCTGACCATCGTCAAATGGGCGGCAATCTGAAGCCAAAGCGAAGCAAGATCAAAAGATCGCAGCCTCGCTTCGCTCGACAGCTCCTACAGGGGTACGCGTGCGCTGAATGATTGGCGGTTGCGGTACACGCACCGTCGAGAGACTCCGTTCCGGTTCTGCGCAGCGGGCCATAGCGACGGCACATGGCCGCCTTACATCCCCAAATACTTGAATAACCACAACCCCCCCATCCCAACCGCCAGCGTCAGCATCGTATTGCGAGTCTGCCAGGCAACCCACGCCGCAATAATGGCCGCCGGTATCTGCGGGTTACTCAACACGAACTCACCCTGCCCGTTGGGGTACACCACGGCGGGCAGCACCAGGGCTGCCAGCACACTGGCCGGTACGTACAGCAAGGCCCGTCTCAGCACCGACGGGATGCGCAACCGGCCATACAGTTCGACAAAGGACAGACGCATGGCGAAGGTTCCCAGGCCGACCGCCAGGAACAGTCCCCACAAGGCTAGATCACTCATGGCGTCTCCCTCTCGACGTCAGGGGTCGACGCCCCGCTCAATGGGCGTTTGCGAACACTCTCGATCAGCAGACCCGCGATGACACCGCCGATGGAAGCGGTGACAAGGCCAAGGTTGTACGGCATATCGACCGCAACCGCGGCGAGCAGCCCGCCGACCGTGGCGGCGCCCAGGGTTGCCGCGCTACGCAGGCCGGGCACCAGAAGCGCGAGGAAGGAAAGCGGTATGGCAAAGCCCAATGACCAGGTCTCGGGGATGCTCGCGCCCAGATAAATGCCCGCCAATACCGATAATTGCCAGGACAGCCACATGGCAACGGCGGTGCCGGCATAGTAGTAGTGAGCAAATGGCCCCAGTTCGCCTGAGGCCAGCTTGAGACTGCACAGCGCGTAGGACTGGTCCGAAAGTACGTAGGACAACGGCCACGTCCAGCGTCGGGGCAAGTGGTGCAAAGAGGGGGCCAGTGACGCGCTGTACATGATGAAGCGCAAATTGATGACCAGCGCGGTGACCACAATCGCCAGCGGCATGATGCCCGTATGGAGCAGTTGCAGGGCGACCATCTGCGCGGATCCGGAGTAGAACAGCAGCGTCATGCCCATGGTCGTGCCCGGCGACAGGCCCATGTCGATCGCCATGACCCCTGTCAGCAAGCCGAAAGGCACGACGCCGGGACTCAATGGCATCAGCGCCCGGACACCTTGCATGAACGCTTCCCTTCCTGATCGGTACGGCATTTCGCCTCCTTGTATTTTTGTTCGAGCCGCCGATTCGGTTGACCGTACGCCGACCGCTCTGAAACTGGATACAGGATAAGCTGGAGTTATTGCAAGCCATCTACGCAGACCATTGCCTGGCCCAGGGTCCGCCGCCCATCGTGCGGTAGAGTGTCGGCCCGGAGCCGGATGGGTTCCTGACCACCAAAAAAAACCTGTGTAGGAGCTGGCTTGCCAGCGAAGGCGTCCTTTCAGCCAACAATTATGTCGGCTGGAAGGGCCTCTTCGCTGGCAAGCCAGCTCCTACAGGGGATCGGGTTGGCCATGCGTGTGTGGCCAACCCTTAAACCGCTTTCGGCGCCTGCTGTGCGCGACGTGCGTCCGCTATCCCAGGGATGGGGTCGTTTGCCTGAACAAGGCAACCTTATTGTTATTGGGATACGCTGATGGGTAATAACTTAGTTCGTTCGCAACCACTCGAAAAACAGTGCAAACAACTCCGCCTGAGAATTAACTTTCAGCTTCAAATAAAGACCTTTGCGGTGCATGCGCACCGTTTCTGGCGAAATACCGAACTGGCTGGCGGTGGACTTCACGGAGTGCCCGCGGAGCACCATGTGCGCGACCTCGCGCTCGCGCTCGGTCAACAGCTCGCGACCAAAGTTCTCAAAGGCGCCCTGCAAACGTTGTTTGAAATCATCATGCACCGTCGCTTCGACATCGGCCTGTATTGCGCCACTCTTGTGCAGGCCACGCGGGCCAAACTCACTGAGGAATTCCCGCACCAGCGGTTCGACGGCCCGCAGTAAATTGAGTTGCTCCGCCTTGAGCGCCTCGCCACCGAAGCCTTGAAACAGGCTCACTGAAATCTGCGAGTCATTCACCGTATCGACAATATAAAAACTGTCTTCGGAGCTACCCGCTTTCAAGTAGTAGGTTTTGTAGTACTCACTCTCGAAGAAGTTGTCCGGGGCTATTTCCTCCAAGTGATAAAATCCTTCAGCCAGTCCCTGCTCTACCGCCAGGCAAAACGGATCAAGCAAGTAGCCACCCGAAAAATAGCGGTCGATGATCGACTCACGATATTTTTCCGGAATGCCACGCTGATACAGCAACTGTGGTGCACGGTCCTTGTGTTCCAGGCTGATCAAAACCGATTCGATGGACACCAGATGCCCAAACGCCGACGCCAGATATTGCAGGGCATCGAGCGTGTCGATATGCGCGAATGCCTCGCGCATGTCGCGATGCCATTTATGTAATGCCCCGAAGGACAAAGCGATCAGTGCAGCGTCGTCTGGTTTGCTCATGCCGCGCAGTCTAGCGGGTGAACCGGCATTTGGTAACCGCAGCCTTGAAGCACTCATTGGCCGAAATACTGGCCGCTTTGCTCTAGCTCAGCCGCCACCTCAAGGATACAGGCGCGCAAAGTCTCGACGATTTCATCAACCTGGGCGCAGGACAGAATCAGCGGCGGCGACATTACGTTGAGGTGCATGATCGGCCGCACCAGCAGGCCTCGGGCCTGCGCTCGAGAGTGAATCATTTCGCCAATGTTGATCTCGTCGGCAAACAACGCCTTGGTGCGTTTGTCGGCCACGAACTCCACGCAAGCCATGAGTTTCTGACAACGCACGTCGCCCACCAATGGCAAGTCCCTGAGCGTCGACAGCCGCTCCTCAAGGTACGCGCCCACCACGTCGACATGTTCCAGCAGTTTTTCCCGCTCGATGATCTCGATATTTTTCAGCGCCGCGGTGCAGCACACCGGATGACCGCTGTAGGTGAAACCGTGGGTGAAGCAGCGGCCCTTGCCCGGCTCGGCAATGACTTTCCAGATGCGGTCGGAAAAAATGCAGGCGCCCAGCGGCAGATAAGCAGACGTCAGCCCCTTGGCCGTGGTGATGATGTCAGGCTGTACATCGAACACGTCATAGGAGGCGAAGAACTTGCCCAACCGACCGAACGACGTCACCACTTCATCGGCGACAAACAGAATGTCGTAGCGCTGGCAGACGTCCCACATGCGTTTCAGATAACCCTGGGGCGGAATGATCACGCCGCCGGAGCCCATGATCGGCTCGGCAAAGAAGCCTGCGACCTTGTCCGCGCCGATGCTCAGAATCTTGTCCTCGAACTCCTTGATCAGAAACTCGAGGAATTGCGCTTCATCCATGCCGTCCGGGGCGCGGTACGGATTGGGGTTGGAGACGTGATGAATGCAGTCGTTGGCGTAATCGAATTCCGGCACGCGGTCGGCGGCCTTGTTGCCGATCGACATCGTCAGCGTAGTCGAGCCGTGATAGGCGTTGAAGCGAGCGATGATGTGCTTCTTGTCCGTTTTGCCACGGCAGTTCTGATAGTACTGAATCAGCCGGTACGCGGTGTCCACGGCCGTGGAGCCGCCGGTGGTCAGGAACACATGATCGAGGTCGCCTGGGGCCAGGCTGGCGAGTTTTTCGCACAGTTCGATGGCGACGTTATTGGACATGTCGGAAAACGGATTCGAATAGGCCAGCTGGCGCACCTGGTCAGCAATCGCCAGCGCCATTTCCTCACGGCCCAGTCCGATGTTCGTGCACCACATGCCACCGACCGCATCCAGGAAGCGGTTGCCCTGAGTGTCGTAAATATAGGCGCCCTCACCCGCCACGATGTTCAGGGAACCTTGTTCGCTGTGCTCATCGAACACGTGATAGCCGTGCATGTAATGGGCTTTGTCGGCTTTGACCAGACGGGATTCATCGGCCGCGGACAATACGTTCTTAGCAGGAGTAGCCATACCAAAACCTCAAACCAAAGGGTTGAATGATCAGATGCCGCTTTTTACCGTGCTCCAGACGCGCGTCATGGCGCGCATGTCTTTCGCGTCCTGGGTTTTTTGCGGAAACAGGCGCTGACGGGTTTCGTCATCGGGATAAATCGCCGGGTTATTGCGCACGTCGGCACTGAGCAATGGCGTCGCCGCCGCGTTGCTGTTGGCGTAGTGGATGTAGTCCGTCACGTCCGCCATGACCTGGGGCTGCATCAAGTAATCGAGAAACTTGTGGGCATTGACGACGTGAGGCGCATCGGCCGGGATGTACATGTTGTCGAACCAGATCAACGAGCCTTCCGCAGGGATGAAATAGGCCAGTTTGATTTTCAGTTTGGCTTCTTCGGCACGGGCCATGGCGGTCGCGTAATCGCCAGACCAGGTCATTGCCATGCACACATCACCATTGGGCAGGCTGGTCAGGTAATTGACCGAGTCGAATTTGCGGATGTACGGCCGCACCGACAACAGCAACTCTTGCGCGGCTTTCAGGTCTTCTGGCGCGGCACTTCGCGGGTCGCGTCCCAGATACTTCAGAGCCAGTGGAATGACTTCGGTGGGCGCATCGACCAGGGTGACGCCGCAATCGGCGAAGCGCGAAACGATTTTCGGATCAAAGATCATCGCCAGCGAACCGATCGGCGCGTCCGGCATGCGTTCCTTTATCTTGTCGACGTTATAAGTGATGCCGTTACTGCCCCAGGTATAGGGTGCGGAGTACACCGTGCCGGCGTCAAATCCCTGCAAGTCCTGCAAGACTTTCGGGTCAAGGTTGGTCCAGCCTGGCAGTAACTTTTTATCCAGGGGCTGGAACACCTTGGCTTTGATCAGTGGCGGAACGAGGGAGGCGTTCAGTACCACCAGGTCGTAACCGGAGTGGCCGGTGAGCAACTTCGCCTGCACCGTTTCATAGGCATCAAACGTGTCGTAAATCACTTTGATGCCGGAAGCCTTCTCAAAATCGGCAATGGTTTTTTCGCCAATGTAATCGGCCCAGTTATAAAGCCGCAGCGTTTTGCTGCCGTCCACGTCGGCGGCGTGAGCGTTCAGTGTCAGCGGTGCAAGCAATAGACTGGTAATCACCATGAGGGCCTTGCGCATAGCAAATTCACCTTAGCAAGCGAAGCCGGTTCTGGATGACCGGTTGAACCTACTATTGAGCGATTGGCCGAACGGCGCCATACCCCGAATGGGTGTGTGCGCCGTTTTACCGTTTCAGGCAGGGCGCAACATGGCAAAAACAGGAGCCGGGTGTGCACGACACTATGATGCGGATCGCCTCTTTGATGAATTGAGCGATAAATTCGTGCTGCGACGGGTACAACGGATTGCCCGTGGCTTTGGAAATGGTGACGCGCAATACCGCCTCGATCGACCCGCAGACGTCCAGATCGATGGTGAACGCCTTGATGTGCGCGCCTTCGCTGATCACGGTGCCACCGCCTTGGCGAACCTCCACCAGACCGGCTGATTTCAGGCGCGAGATCGCCTCGCGGATAACTGTCCTGCTGACCCCGAAACGCTCCGCAAGCACCGGCTCCGTGGGCAGGCGAGCGCCCGGCAGCGCTTTTAACTCGCATCTCCCCGCGACATCTCACCTGACCCCCCCCCTGCCTATCCCAGCAAGCAATCACCCCCCTCCCCACAGGTTCGGAAACGGACGCCTGGGACGAGCCTTTACCTCATCCCTCTCGAGCTACATTTATAGGATCGGTGCTTTCGGACAGCACCTCGACCGCTGGGCGCCTGCGTTTTTTTTTTGTAAAACGGGACTAACGCCTCAAAAACGAATGATGTATTCTTTTGTTGTCTCTGCAGATGACGAACCACCAACAAAAACTAATAGTTGCTGGTTATAAAATGGCAAAAGCCAGAAATTGCCAGCACCAATAAAGATCATTGTATTTTTTTAGCCGCCCTTTTTTGGGGACTGGCTAGACCTTGCCTAATAAAAACATTACCCAAAGGAACAAATACGTGCACATCACCGAGACGAGCAATGCCGGGGCGGCCGCCAGCCTCCCCCGCCGCACCATGCTTTTAGTACTGGGCCTCTGCTGGGCCGCCATTCTCTCGGAGGGGTATGACATCGGCGTCATGGGCACTATCGTGCCCGCGCTGTTGAGCGACCCTCAGTGGAACCTGACCCCGCTGGAAGTGGGCGCAATGAGCAGCTCTGCGCTGTTCGGCACACTGATTGGCGCCTACTTCATCAGCCCATGGAGCGACATTATCGGGCGCAAACCACTGATCATCCTCTGCATCGCCCTGTTTTCGGGCTCCATGTTGGCGGCCGCCTGGGCGCCGACCCCGCAAATATTCTCGCTGGTCAGGGGGATTGGCGGTCTGGGGCTGGGAGGAGTCATCCCGGTAGCCGCCGCCTTGACGATCGAGTACTCGCCGCCGCACCGGCGCAACCTCAACTTCGCGCTGATGTACTCGGGGTACCCGCTCGGCGCCCTGCTATCGGCCTGGGTCGGCATGACTTTCATGCCCGAGCATGGTTGGCGGGCGGTGGTGGCCGTAGGCGCGATAGCCCTGTTGCTGATCCCGATCATGATGCTGTGGCTGCCTGAGTCATTGGAGTTTCTGGTCGCGAAGAAGCGTACTCGCCAGGCCCAGGCACTGGCCTCACGCCTGGGCATCAGCGAACTGCCTGCGCCACCGATCGATAAGGGCAAGGCGCAACTGTCGCCGTTCCGGGAGATTCTTGCCGAGGTCTTTTCCAAACGAAACCGCCGGGGTACGCTGTGCTTGTGGGTGGCCCAATGCACGGCGGTCATGGTGGTTTATGGGCTCGGTACCTGGTTACCGCACTACATGCGTAACAATGGCTACGACTTGGGCTCTTCGCTGATGTTTTTCGCCACTTTCAACCTGGCCGCCGCCCTGGGCGGAATTGTCATCGGACGGATTGCCGACCGCTTTGGCGCGCGCCGAACCCTTGCCCTGGGCTTTACTTTCGGAGCCTGCGCCATTGCCGCGCTATCGATGAAAAATTCGATTATGGTCACCTACATCCTGGTGGCCTGCGCCGGCTTTGGCAGTGTGGCCGTGGCCTTGGTCCAACTAGGTTACATCGCTAACTACTACGCGCCACACGCACGGGCATCGGCGACAGGCTGGGCCGTGGGCATCGGGCGCTTCGGCGCGATGGGCGGGCCCATCCTGGGAGGCTTTGTCGCCGGGTTGCAGCTCGGCAGTTTCTGGAACTTTCTGGTGTTTGCTGCGGCCGCCATTGCTGCCGCTATCGCGATTATCATGACACCTGCACCCGCTCACGGAAGATAATGTCCATGGCTCACCGACCAGCCTGTGCTGGTCGGTGAGCCACTGCTTCACACCTTACTCAATGCCCGCAAACGCCTTCGAAAACAACGAACCAAAACCCCGCACCTCGCTGTCGATGCGCAACCGCTGCAAGCACATCCACAACAGCGCCTGATTGCTGCTCACCACCGGCAACTCCAGCTGTGTTTCTATGATCGCCAGCACTTCGGCCACCTGGATCCCGGCACAGCTGATCAACACGCCATCCAACGCCATTCCGCGAAAGCCTTGCGCCAACTCGAGCCATGTCTGCGCAGGCAGGCTGCCCTGCTCCACCGGTGTGGCGCAGGGTCTACCCAAGGCGCTGACCACCTCGATGCCGAGGCCGGCGAAGTACTTGCGCTCAACCTCGATCACTTCCTGCGGGTAAGGCGTCAACAGGCCGATACGTCGCATGTTCTGCGCCCGGCAGCCCGCGATAACCGCCTCGATGGTGGTCACGCTGTCGAGCCCGGTCGCCGCCAACAACCGCTTGCGTAGCACCTGCGGCCCGGCCAGCAAGGTCGCGGCCGTGCAATTGATCGCCAGCAGATCGACCTCGGCATCGGCGAGCAATTGCCCATGGCTTTCCAGGCCTTCGGCAAACTTGCGATCCGCTTCCAGCGAGGTCTGGCGAAAAGGCACGCGGGTGGTGACGAAACGCACCCCCTCGGGGGCCATCAGTTGAGGTTCATGGTCGCAGAGACCACCCGATGGGTAGAGTTGGCCTATACGCGCCAAAGTACCGATTCCTGGATTCACGGGACGCTCCTTTTTCAGTTGTAGATTGCACATGCCTGTAAGCAGAAAAACCTCCGAGGCCGGCAAAGCCGTCGGAGGTCAGTGACCGCGCAGTCGACTACCAGAGCGCCAGGGTGTACCCGACAATCAGGCGATTTTCATCGACATCGGTGGTCAGGCCGTCGCCTGCGCGGAAGGTGACATTGCGCCAGCGTACGCTCACGCCCTTCAGGGGACCATCCTGCACGGCATAGGCCAGGTCAGTGTCGCGCTCCCACTCGCGGCCATCGGCCACGGTGGCCGTCCGGACATTGCGCCCGTCCACGTAGCGCGTCATGAAGGTCAAGCCAGGCACGCCCCACCCGGCGAAATCGTAGTCGTAACGCAGTTGCCACGAATCCTCCTCCGCCCGGGTGAACAGGTTATAGGTCACCAGGTTGGCCACGTAGGGTTCAGCGCCATTGAGGAACGGAAAATCACTGTCGCCCGACAGGTACTGCCAGGCCGTGGTGAACCGGTGGGCCTTGTATTCCAGACCGATCATGCCGTTGAAGTTGCGGTTATCGATAGTCCCCGCCAGCTTGCGTCCTTCGTCACGACTGTCGAAATACCGAATGTCGGTTTTCAACGCAACGCCCTCGCCGAGCGGCCAGCGATAAGTCAGGCCGGCGAATTGCTGCCGGTAGATGTCCTGCAGGTTCGCGCTGTAGTAACTCAGGTTCAGCCGGGGCGTCAGCGCATACTGGGCGCCGGCAAAATCGAAGTGGTCGCTGGAGGCTGCGCCATAACCGATATCTTCATTGCCGGAAGAGTCGCGCAGGCTGGCCTGGGTCAATCGTCCCGCGTTGAAAGACAGGCCCTGGATATCCTGCGAGTTGAGCAAGCCACCGCGGAACGAAGAGCCCAGCAAGCGAGTGTCGTTGTACATCACCACGGGCAGCACCGGCTGTAATGTGCCGAGATTCAACACAGTCTTGCCGGCCCGCGCCTTGGCCGTCAGCCCCAGCTTGCTGTAACTGTCTGCGGCCTGCCCGCTGTCGCCCACCGGCAACAGCCCGGAGCCCCTGCGATCAGGGCTGGAGTCAAGCTTGAGCCCCATCTGCCCCAACGCATCGACCCCAAAACCCAGGGTACCTTCGGTAAATCCCGAGACCAGGCGCCCCGTGAAGCCCTGGGCCCACTCATCGGTCCTGGACTGTGGGGCGTTGTCCTGACGAAAATCACGGTTCAAGTAAAAGTTGCGCAGTTCCACGCTGGCCTTGCTGTCATCGACAAAGTCCGCCAGCGCGCAGTTGGCGATGGAGGTCCCGATGGAAAACAGCAAGGGTGCGGCAAAGCAAGGTCGGCTCATTATTATTGTCCAGACTCGATTGAAGCCGGGGCGGCCGGCAACCGGACGCGCGCCGGATGGCACGCATCAATTCACTGAGCGGCAGGCAAAGGAAAACCATCGACACCCGTGACCGGGCGCCCTTACGTGGTGCTTATTGTTGAGTTGTGCCGCGACGACACGCCGTCGCTAGGCCCCGAGAATGCAGTCCTGCAACTGCGACGCCGGCAGGTTCCGGGTCAGCGCCAGCATCAGTAATATGCGCAACTTGTGCGGGCTCAGGTCGCCCCCGGCCAGCACTCCGTCGCGCTGGAGAAAGGCCTGGCGCGGCACAATTGCACGCACCGCCCGGCTCGCCTGGACCACAACGACACCGGCGGCGGTTGCCCGCCTGATCGCGGCTACCTCGCCCGCAGCCGGTCGGCCCGGAGCCAGCCCGGCACTGACGATCGCCTTGCTCCCTGCGGCAACCAGCGCATCGATGACCGCACCGTCGGCGCCGGCGTAAGAGGTGGCGATATCAACCCGCGCCAGCGCGCTGACGCCTTCGAACCGGAATTGCGCATGCCAGCCGTTGTCCGGCAGGCAGCGGCGCCAGTGCACGTGGGCCAGGGCATCCACTTGCGCCAGCGGCCCATAAGGGATGGCCTCGAACGCGTTGAGATCGAAACTCGAACTCTTGCTCACATCGCGCGCGGCGTAGGCCTTGTTATCCATGACCACCAGCGCGCCACACGCCTTGGCCTGGGCACAGGTCGCAACAGCCAGGGCTGCACGCAAGTTGCCCAACACATCGCTGCCGGCGGTATTGACCGGACGCTGGGCGCCGGTCAGTACCAACCCGACGTCCAGGTTCAGGGCCAGGTCGAGGAAGTACGCGGTCTCTTCCATCGTCGCCGTGCCGTGAGTGATGACAAACCCTTCGATGTCCGGACGCTCACTCGCCGTACGCTCGATAAGGCGCGCCAGCTCCAGCCAGTCCGCCGGGGTGATCGCGGTGCTGCCCAAGGCCCGGAACGGCACTGGTACGCATTCGATATGGGGTGCCACCTCGCCCAATTGCTCCAGCAGATGATCGATCGGCAAGACCACGCCACTTTCGCTGTATTCAACCCAGTCAAACGGGTCGCGGGCCTGCATGGCAAACGTACCGCCGGTGCCGATGACGGCGACCTTGGGACTATATTGAGTAGTCATCAATCAAGCCTCCGGGCTGACAAGCTGGACAAACACGCATTCGTCTTCGATTTTCACCAAGTGACATCGGGTGTTCTTGAGCAAGGGACTGCACAGCGCCTTGCCACTGCGCAGGTCAAATGCGCCAGCATGCAACGGGCATTCGATTTCATAGCCGTCCAGCTCACCCTCGCTGAGCAGCGCGTTGCCATGGGTACAAATGTCGTCGACGGCAAACAACTCATCGTCGACCTTGAACAACCCCACCTTGCGGCCGCCGACCTGGACACCAGCGCAATCGCCCTGGTCGAACAGTTCGGCCATCGTCCCGACGGCGATCCATTGCCCGGCGATTGCCGGCTCGGGAAATATCAATGCTTGCGAAGCAGTCATGAAAACACCCTCAATCAATTAGTGCCCATCGGAACAGGGCTTCGCGCGCGCAACGCTTCAAGCCCCGGCGCCAGCGGCAAGCTGCCGCTGCCCAGTGCCGTCACCTGGACGTCACTGAAGCGCATCGAGTCGATCAGCCAGCCGTGCGCCTCGGTGCAGCGATAGGTTTCCTCGGTCCGCGCCATCAGCAATACAGCCTCGGCGTTGTCGGCGCGCAGGGCGAGCTGCCATAAACGCCAGTTCGCACGCGCCTGCTGGCCGTCGACTGCGATGTCCGCGCCCACGTAGTAATGCGCGGCAAAGCACCATGGCGAGTGTTCAAACCACTGCGCCAGCGCTTCGCGCCCGACCCGATCGCCACCGAATTCGGCGCCATACCAGACCGCCTGCGGGGTAAAGCACGCCGCTTGCGCCGCGGCCAGTTCCTTCAGTCGCGCGGGTTCCTGCCGGCAGTAATCGGCGGTGTATTTGGCGTCAGCCAGGGCGGCGTAACGGGCCTTGAGCTGCCTGATGGCCTCGCAGGCTTCCAAGCGGTGCAAACGTTCGACCAGTTGGGATAAATCGCTCATGCCGCCACCGCCTTCAGGGACACCGAAAGGTCGCCCAACAGCGTTTGGTCGACGACTCGGCGCTCACGAATCAAGGCCTCCAGCGCCTTGCGCTCCTTACCCTGATTGACCATCACCGCCGCCACCACCCGACCTTCCCTGAGCAGCACCAGCGTCGCCTTGTCCTGGGCTAGATCGCCGCGCCAGACATGCCCGTCGGCCTCTTCGATCAAGCCGACGACCTGAATGTTGTGGCCCAGTTGATCGGTCCACATCCAGGGGATTTCACCGTACGGCTGCGCGTCTCCGGCAATCTGCCTGGCGACGGCCAGCGCCTGGTTTTCCGCGTTGCGCCAGGTCTCCTGACGCAACGACCGACCGTAGAAGGCGTTGTCGCAGTTGGCGACATCGCCGACCGCGTAGCACCACGGCGAATCGGGACTGCGGCAGGACGCGTCGACCACGACGCCGTTGCGGCAGGTGATGCCGGCCCGTTCGAGAAACCCGGTGTCGCAATCGATGCCAATGGCGAGCAGCACCTGCTCGACTTCCAGTACCTCGGACACTCCGTCGAGGTTTTGCACGTGTACCCGGTAAACCGTGCCGTCATGGGCGATGGATTGCACCCCGACCTGCGACTTCAGTTCGACGCCGACCCGCTGATGCTGCGCCGCCAGCCACTGCGACACCGGTGCCGGCAGGCACCGGCGCATAATCTGGTCAGACACGTCCAGCACCGTCACCGCGACGCCCAGCGCCGACGCGGTGGCCGCGACTTCCATACCGATCACACCGGCGCCGATCACCAGCAGCGCGAGCCAGCGATCAGGGTTGCCGCCAGTTTCTCGCAGTCGCCGATCCCCCTGAGCACATGCAGGCCGGGCAAATCACCGCCCGGCACCCGCAATGGTCGCGCGGCGCCGCCGGTGGCCACCACCAACTCATCGAACTCGACCTGACGGCCGTCATGCAGACTCAAGCAGCGTCGCTCGCTATCCAGCCCGACGACCCGCGCCGTGATGCGTTCCAGCCGAGGATGGGCGGTCCAGAATTCGTCCGCGGCCAGCATCAACTCGCCCCAGGCCTGCTCGCCTGCCAGGACCGCCTTGGACAACGCGGGACGCTCGTAGGGCGCAAAGGGCTCATCACCGATCAGCAGCACCTGACAGGCGCTGTCCAGCGCCATCAAATGCTGAGCGACACGCCCGCCGGCATGACCGGCACCGACTATCGCGATTCGCCGGGCGCTCATGCTGTGTGCTCCCGCACCGCGCCGACACGCACGATGGCGCGATAAAGCAGGCCCTTCGCCGAAGTGCACACCCACCGCCGCGGCTCGTGCGGCGGAATGATGATCGCCTCGCCGGCACTGAGGCTGTAGCACTCGTCGGCGGCGAACACGTCAAAATTGCCCTCGACGATTGCGCCAACCTCCTCGCCCAGATCGCTGATACCGCCAGTGACCGATTCACCTTGTACAAATGGCCGCAGTTGAAGGTCAAAAGCATCGCCGCTGACACGACTGCCCTCGGCGGATTCCAGTGGTGCAGTGACAAGACACTGTTGAGTGTTCATGAGTCCGCCCGATTCTTGAGTGGGTAATAAGGCACGCTGTCCTCCGGCCCGAACTCCGGCCGCGGTGGCGTGACCACATTAAGACGCATGCTCACCCCTTCGGCGCCAAAGCGATTACTGCCGTAGTGACTCAACTGCGCGGGAATGATCATGGCGCTGTGTGCCGCCATGGGCACCGCCACGTCACCCGCCTCGCCGGCGCCCTCAAACACCGTGCATTCACCCACCAGTTGCAGCGACGCTTCTTCGCCGTGTACGTGTGACTTGGCGGGCAGGTCGTGCCCGACCTTTTCCACGAACTTCACCACCGACACACTGATCTGCTTGCCGAACAGGTGCTTCATGTACAACCCGTCGGCGACGACTTCCTTGAGCCCGTCATCGATACCGAAAACCCTGCACTTGCCCATAGTCACCTCCGCGCTCAATAGACTGGCTTGAGAGAAAAATCTTCTTCCGCCACGAATCGGCGCGGATCGAATCCGTACACCACTTCCTGCTGGTTGTAGCATTCGACGGTGGGGGCGATTTCGGCCAACGACAGCAGCAACTTGAGCAAGATGGTCTCCACCTCGTCGAGCTCTGCCAGGGGCTTGCGGTTGAGGAACGCAAGCAGCTCGTCGAGCTGCGCCAGCATGGCGTCCTTGAAGGCGATGATGCTGGGCATCGACTGGCGATGACGCTGGATATTGCGTTCGGTTTCGGTTGCCAGCGCCCACACGCCGACATAGGCCTGCAGCGCATGGAACGCTTCAGGCAACAGCACGTTGACCGGGTGATCGACCTGGGAAGTTGCAATCATGTTCATGGTATTCACTCCGCAGCGGCTTGAGCGGCATTGCGTTCCAGCATGCGCTCGACAGCGTGATAGTTATGGCGCACGAGCACTTCGTTGTCCTGCAGGAACATGAAGCGCTTGGCCCCGGTTTCTGCAGCCTTTTGCGTGCGTTCGACAGTGCTCATGTCTTCGAGCAGCACGTCGCGCAAGGCGACTTTCATGTACTCGACGAAGAAGCGCCCACCCGCCGTGGTCATCTCCGGGTAGAACACCCGGCACTCCACGCGCGTGCGGTTGTAGGCCGTGGGGCGGAAGGTGTAGCACTGGAAGTAGTTGGGGCGCAGGGACAGGTACAGGTCTGGAAACACCACGTTGATGTCGAACAACCAGTTGGGACTCTTGGTCCAGTTCATGCCTTCGGGCAATGCCTCGATGGGGAAGTCGTATTTTGCGCTACCCGCGGCACCGCGCAGCGCGGCCGCCGAGATCGGCTTGGTCTTGCTCGCCTCGACCAACGCTTCGGCAAATGCTGCCCCGCCTTCGGTCATGGCCTTGGGGTTGCCGTAGACCGACTTCGGATTGCCCGACAGAGACAATCGACGATGGTATTCGCCGCACAGCGCGCCGAGCGGCGGCATGGCGCCATGTTCGTCCTTCTCCACCGCGTCGGCGATCGACAGGCCGTGGATGTAGGCCACGTGGTAGGCCTCCTGGAAAGCGTCCAGGGCCAACTTCCAGTTGCACTCCACTTCACTCACCCAGGAAAACCCGGAGGTCAGTTTTTCGAAGGGGTAACCTTCGATCGAACCGAACATGGGCTTGAGGTAATCCTCAAGGGATTGCGCGGGCTGGGCCTGCATGTTGATGAAGATGAAGCCTTGCCAGATTTCGCAGGCGACTCGCACAAGGCCATTGGCGGACTTGTCCAGGTCGAAAAAGCTTTCCTCTTCCGGCACGCCCGTCAGGTTGCCGTCCAGGTCAAACGCCCAGCCGTGGAACTTGCAGGAGAACTTGCGGGTGGTGCCGCACTTCTCGTAGGCAATCTGGTTCACCCGGTGCGAGCACACGTTGTGCATCGCATTGATCTGCCCCTTCTTGTTGCGCACGACAATGATCGAGGCATCGGCGCACGCCAGCTCCTTGACCATGTAATCCCCAGCGTTGGGGATTTCCTCAACCCGTCCTACCTCAAGCCAGGTCTTCTTGAAGATGTGTTCTTTTTCCCGCGCGTAGTACTCGGGAGAGATGTAGGGCTCAACCGGCACCGGGCCTTTGCCCAGCTCGGGATAGTCGTCAGTAATAAAGGTGCGCTTGATGCTCATTATTTTTCTCAAACCTCATCAGGTCGTCCAATTAACGAATGTCATTCTGTTATCTGGCGTGATCATCTGTCAATAGCCAATGAATAAGGCTAACAAACCGCAGCAATACCCTTATAAAACGAGTACCAGTCTTTAAAGAATGATTGAATTGAAGGATGGGGGCACCGTAACGGCGCTAACTGATATGATTCGCAGTCCATGGCACGAGCGTGCGAGAGCGATCAAACAGGAGTAATGCGTGGCGCAAATCAAAAAAATGGAAATCCGCGATGCCATCGTCGAATCCGCATTCACCTTGTTTAAACGCAAGGGCTACACGGCGACCACCATGAGCAGCATCGCCCGCGAAGCCGGGGTGACGGTGTCGAACCTGTACGTTTACTTCGATTCCAAATTCCTGATTCTCTATGCGATTTACACGCCTTGGTTTGAAGACCAAGTCACCCGACTGAAGGACTCCGTCAGCCGCTTGCGCCAGCCACGGGCGCGGCTTAAACGAATACTGATCGGCGTTTGGTCAGAGCTGCCCGTGGCCGACCAGGCCTTTGCCAACTGCATGATCGAAGCGCTGGCGAGCGCCCCTCGCCAACAGGGCAAACCCAATGACCTGCTCAAGTGGGCAGAAGCGCAGATCAGCGAAATGATGTTCGATACCCTTCCCGAGGACCGCCATCACCTGCTCACCGACGGCCTCCTGGCACATACTCTGTGGATGGCATTTGACGGGTTTGTGATCAATCAACGCGTGGGCGATTGCCGCGACATGGGAAAAATCGCAGATCTGTTCACCGAGATGCTGTTACCCGATTCAACCAAATGAAATCTCGAAAGACGCCGACCTTTACCCGCTCGCCCGGCAACCGGATGGGACTCGGCGCAGCCTGAAGGAAGCGCCCCGGACAGGCAGCTTCGCTTCCCGTCAGCGAGCCCCTTCCCGCACCCACCGCCGGACCTCGACCTGTACGGCATAGGCCGGGGCCTCCACCGCATTGAAATCCTGGGTGTAGCGCTGGGCAAATCCTGCTACCCCCCATTCCTGATACTGCTGCACGTGCTTGAGTTCGTGAGCCCAGAGCGCGATGTCCTGCTCCGCGGCTTGAGCGTCCCGGAACAGGATGATGTCGATCAGCATCACGGCACCGACATCGGGGTTTTGCAGCATGGCCGTGGCGGCGTTGAATTGACCGTTGTCGCTGATTTTGTAGCGCGCGGTATCGAGGACGCCGGGGGCGTACCAGCGCAGCAGTTGCTCGCGGATGTGCGGTGGAACGGGTTGGGTGCCGGCGCTGGCGGCTTCGGCGCGGGCTTGGGTCAGCCACAGCGCCAGGGCCGGTGCCGCGACCTGGAAGATGCCATCAGGCAGGGGGTCGAGCAGCGGCCCCAGGTCTGGCAGGCAGATGCAGCTGTCCAGGCACACTGGTTTCTCGCCAGCCGGACAGACGTTGGGCTGGGCTGGCACTTCAAGGGTCAGGCAAAGAACCGACAGCGCCACCAGGCGCGTGGTGATGGGCGACATTGGGCGCTCCGGGTACAGCGCGATTAGACAGCTAGCTATCTGTTGACGAAAGCCTGAAGTATTCATTTGAGCTTACAGATTCTAGAACGGCAATATCCAACTGGACACCGCACCTCACACCATACGCTGCGATGCCGAAGGCGAGCGAGTGCGGCGCTTCATGGGCATCAATACGCTTTCGCCAAACCTGTCTGCCACCGCGGACCCTGCGTAGGCGGGGTGCGTAGCGACGAGGAACGTCGCACCGGGTTCCGCTCACGGCAGTCGACGCTCAGGCCAACCCTGGCAGCTTGATCTGCAGGCGCCGTGCCAGCAAGCCGGCAAAGGCCAACACCGGCAGGATCGCCGTGGCAAAGGCCAGCCATAACAATGGCGAGAACCCGTCGCCGACGAGGGAGCCGGCC
This sequence comes from Pseudomonas sp. VI4.1, assembly GCF_002029345.1. Classification (NCBI taxonomy): domain Bacteria; kingdom Pseudomonadati; phylum Pseudomonadota; class Gammaproteobacteria; order Pseudomonadales; family Pseudomonadaceae; genus Pseudomonas; species Pseudomonas sp. VI4.1. The sequence goes on along the minus strand of NZ_MULM01000153.1, from coordinate 45,022 downwards.
AGTGCCGGGCCGGTCATGGAACTCAGGGCGAATGCGGCGGGAATCAGCATGATCGAGCGTCCGCTGGGGTCCAGGCGGGCAATCGCCGCAGTTTGAAAAATGCAGCCCCAGGTGAAACCGACTTCCCAGATCCAGGCACCCAGCGCGTACATCAAAAATCCCTTGGCGCAGCCCAGCAGGATCAGCCCGAGACTGATCACCGCAAACACCAGCAGATGCGGCAGGCGCGCGCCCAGGCGATCACCCATGGCCGCCAGGGTCAGCGCGGCGGCCCCCCCCAGCAGTTTCAACACGGCGAAGACGATGCCCAGCTCGGTGGGTTGCAGCGCCAGGCCATGGCCCAAACGCTCCAGGAACGCCCACAGACCGATCTGTCCGGCGCCGAACAGGAAGAAAGCCGCGAGCGCGAAATACGCCGGCAACGGAAAACTGAAGCGGGCGTAAAGGGAGCGCTCGCCAACGACGTCGACCGCCTTGGCGAAATCGCTGCGCCGCGGTAGTGCCAGGGCGCTCAGGCTCAACAACAGAATGATCGCCGCCAGTACGAGTGCCGCGCCGGCATAGTGAAACCGTGCCACGACCAACGAAGGCAAGGCGAACAGCAAGGCGGCAACCAGGCCCAGTTCAATGCCCTGACGCACCCCCAATGCGCGTTCCTTGTCCGCCATTTCGCTCATGATGCGCAGCCCGAGGCAGGTCATCAGCGAGGCAAAGAAACCAATCAGCGCCCACAGCGGCGCTTGCGCCTGCGCCGGCAAGCGAGCGGACGCCAGCAACGCCAGCGCGGCGCCCACCGCGCAGCCAACGGTCAGATAACGCCAGTTCATCCGGTCGATGAACGCCACCGCCACCAGCGTCCCGACCAGGTAACCGGCAAAACAGATGGAGCCCAGTTGGCCGATTTGTGCGGCATCGAAGCTGAAACTGTCGGCGAGCGCGCCCAGCAGGATGGGTAATGTGTTGAAAGGCAGGCCGCCAATGGTCGAAGCCAGACTGGCGGCCAGCATGAAGGTCAACGTGGTGCGGCGACTGATGCTCATTCCCCTCTCCTGTCCCTGGTGCTGTCAGCGCTGGTCGACCGTGATGATCTGACTAGACGCAGGCAGCGGCTTATCGCCAGTCCGCCACAATCCCATGCTCCAGCGCGAAAGGCTGGCAGGCGATGGTGCGACGTTGATGGTCGACGGCCTGTTCAGCGGTGGCCAGCCAGAGCATGACAGCGGCGGGCACCTCGGGGGGCGCCGAGCCGGCACGCAGCGCGATCACACCGCGATCGCCGATGGTGGCCTTGAGCGCATCGGTGGTGACCACCCCCGGATTGACCGTAAAGCCACGAATGCCCGACTCGCCCAGTTCGACCGCGAGAATGCCCGACAGGCGTGACACCGCCGCTTTGCCAGCCCCGTAGGCGTAGCCCCAGCCGCCCTTGCCTGCGGCGACCGGAGGGTCGGTTTCACCCGCGCCGGAGGTCACATTGATGATCACGCCGCCACCCTGTTCGACCATCCCGGCCACCACCGCACGGGTCAGCAGAAAGGGTGACATGACATACCCCTGAAATACCCGCTCCAGGGTGTCGGGCTGCAGTTGCATGAACGGCAGGTTGAGGTCGCTGCCCTGGTAGATGGCGTTGTTGACCAATACATCGACACGACCGAACTCGCTGAACACCGCTGCACTGGCGTCCAGTACCGAAGCGCTGTCGAGCAAGTCCATGCGCACCACCAGGGCCTTGCGGCCCATGGCCCGGATTTGCGCAGCGGTCGCATTGAGGCTGCCGGACAATGGCGAGCCATCGGCATAACGCAAGGCATGGTCGTGGCTTTCGCCCTCGTCCAGGGTGCGCGCACTGATCGCCACATCGAACCCGGCACGGGCGAATGCCAGCGCCGTTTCGCGGCCGATACCGCGACTGGCGCCGGTGACGAATGCCACTTTGTTCGTGGTCGCCAAAGTGGAACCGCTGACGGCTGTAACTGGCATGGGGTTTCTCCTTGAGGATTCAGGCTCAGTATCGACAGGCGGCAGTGTCAACGACTACGTCCGCTTGGACTACTAGCGAATCACGCCACGCAGCGGCCACCGCGTACGGCCATACGGGCGAGGTGCTCTGAGGAGCACCTTGCCCGCACAAAAATCGGTCACGCGGGTACAAAACCGGGCACAAAAGTAACAAGTAACACTTCCCATTGGACCGCCTGCGCGTCGCAGGTGTGGGTACAGCCCTTATAAACCGCGACTCTCTGCCAATTCATGGGAAATGGCATGACCCTTGCTCCCTCCACTGATAATCATCTGATATATCAGATGATTATCAGGAGTGAGATATGTCTGAACCTATCGATTTTTCCAGCCATCGCCAGCCCGCGATGGCCCCCGTGAAAAGCGCAGCACAAATGCGCGAACTCGCCTACGCGCAAATCAAGCAGCGGATTATCAGCTGCGAGTTTCGCCCCGGTGATGCGATCAATGAAGCGCAATTGACGGCGGCACTGGGGCTTGGCCGCACGCCGATCCATCAAGCGCTGCACCGCCTGGAAGTGGAAGGCATGGTCACGATCATGCCGCGCAAGGGCGTGATGGTGACTGCCCTGTCCCTCAACGATGTGCTCGACATGATCGAAGTGCGCGTGAGCAACGAACAGCTGTGCATCAAGCTGGCGGTTGAGCGGGCTCACGACTCCGAGATCCAGGCCATGCGCGACATTCTCGAGCGCACGCCCGCCCTGCTGGCCAAACACGACGTGGCAGGGCTGATGTCGCTGGACCTGCAGTTCCACATGTCGATTTCCGCCGCCGCACACAATCGCGTGCTGGCCGAACTGCTGCGCAACCTTCACGAGAAACAGGCGCGCTTCTGGTACCTGACCCTGTCGGAAAACCACCATAGCGAACGCATCTACCACGAGCATCTGCAAATCCTCGAGGCGCTGGAACAGCGCGACGGCGACGCTGCCGTCGCGGCGATCCATCACCACATCGACGATTTCCGTCGCGCCATCATGCGCACCCTTTAATCACTGATCACGAGAGTTCTTCATGACCCAATTGACATTCCAGGTAGTCGGCCAGGGCGAACACCAGACCAGCATCAAGCACTTGATTATCGCTGGCTGGGCGGGACGCAACAGCGCAGCGGTGGAGCACCACATTGCCGAACTGGAAGCGCTGGGCGTGCGCCGTCCGACGCAGATTCCGTGTTTCTACCGGGTCTCGGCCAGCCTGCTGAACAACGCCGACAGCATCCAGGTTCCGGGCAAGGACTCATCCGGGGAGACCGAATTCGTGCTGCTCCCCAGCGAGCAAGGGCTATTGATCGGCCTGGGTTCGGATCACACCGATCGCAAGGTCGAAAGCTATGACGTCACGGTTTCCAAGCAGATGTGCGACAAACCCATCGCCCGGCAGGTTTGGCGTTATGCCGAAGTTCAAGGGCATTGGGATCAATTGGTGATGCGCACCTGGCGGGTGCGTGACGGTGTGCGTGCGCTGTATCAACAGGGCCCGGTGACTAACCTGCTGGCGCCGGAAACGCTGCTGGCAAAACTCAACAGCGACGCTTCGCTGCCAGCGGACACTGCCATGTTCTGCGGTACGCAATCGGTGATCGGCGAACTGGGTTATGGCGAAGCCTTTGAAATGGAGCTGTTCGATCCCGTACTCAACCGCAGCCTGCGCCACCAGTACGGTGTCGAGCCGCTGCCTGTCGCGGAGTGAATAGAAGATGAAGGATATTGCACAGTTCGCCCAGGCGCTGGCAGACGGCCGTACCACCAGTGTCACCTTGGTCAAGGAAGCGTTGATCCGTATCGAAGCGCATCGTGCGGCGGGTGGGGTTGCCTACATCAGCGTCGATGCCGAAGGTGCCTTGCAGGCTGCGCAGGCCAGCGATCTGGCACGGGCTTCAGGTTACGTGCCCTCGCCCTTGGCCGGGCTTCCGGTCTCGATCAAAGACCTGTTCGATGTGGCCGGACAGGTCACTGCGGCCGGTTCCAGCCTGCTGGCCGATGCGCCGCCCGCCAGCAGCGCTGCGCTCGTGGTCGAACGGCTGAGATCGGCCGGCGCCATTTTGCTGGGCCGCACCAATATGAGCGAGTTCGCCTTTTCCGGATTGGGGCTGAACCCGCACTATGGCACGCCGCTCACGCCGTCAGCGGCTGACCGGCATCGCCGGCGGCTCCAGCTCTGGCGCCGCCGTGAGCGTGGCATTGGGCATGGCCGTCGCCGGGCTGGGCACCGACACCGGTGGCTCCATCCGGATCCCCGCCGCGTTCTGCCGCCTGACCGGGTTCAAGCCCAGTGCCAGCCGAGTCCCCATGGCCGGCACGTTCCCCTTGGCCGTCAGCCTGGACTCTGTCGGCGCCCTGTCACGCAGCGTCGCCGACTGCATCCTGCTCGACCGGATTCTCACCGGCGAGCAGCTGGATACCCGCGCCGCCCCCCCTGGCCGGGCTGCGCCTGGCGGTCACCCGGGATTTTGTCCTCGATCAGGTTGATGCCGGCGTCTCAGCGGCCTTCGAACGCGCCCTGGACCTGCTCGCCAAGGCAGGCGCCTGCATCCGCTGGTTCGACTTTCCGGAACTGCATGAACTGCCCCGTATCAACGCGGCTGGCGGGCTGACGGCTGCCGAAGCCTGGCACGGCCATCGCCAGTGGCTCCAGGGCGACACGCCCAGTGCTGATGACACGCGCGTCGCCCAACGCATCCGCCGCGGCGCGGCCATCAGTGCAGCCGATTACCTGGACATTCGCAGCGAACGCCAACGCCTGATCAGCGTGGCGGGTGAGCGTCTGGGCGACGCCGACGCCTGGTTGATGCCCACTGTCGCCGTGGTCCCGCCGAAGTTGGCAGACCTCGCTGAAGACGCTGCATTTTTCGCCACCAATGGCCTGGTATTGCGCAACACCAGCGTGATCAATTTCCTCGACGGTTGCGCCCTGAGCCTGCCTTGCCAGCGCGGCGACGAGTTGCCGGTCGGGCTGTCGATCGCCGGCCTGCATGGCCAGGACGCTCGTGTCCTGCAGGTGTCTCGCGCTATCGAGGCACTGTTGCAAGAGCACACGTGATGCACGGCCGCTGAACCAGGGGCAGGCCCGGCCTGCCCTGTTTTACCTGACTGACTCACCGAAAAAAATACACGGCAGCCCCTCGTGCGGCCTCACTCGCCTGCCAATCGGCTTGCGTGCCCAACTGCGCAACGAATTGACGAGATAACTTATGAACCGAAGTCACGCAAGTTCAACCATGGCGATCGACCTCGACCCGAAGACGGTCGAAGTGGCGGCCGTCTATCGCAAGATCGCCTGGCGCCTTCTCCCGTTTCTGGTGTTTCTCTTCGTCCTGGCCTGGATCGACCGGGTCAACGTCGGTTTCGCCAAGCTGGCCATGCTGCAGGACCTGGGTTTCAGCGAAGCCGTTTATGGCCTGGGCGCCGGCATATTCTTCATCGGTTACTTCATCTTCGAAGTGCCCAGCAATCTGCTGCTGGAAAAAATCGGCGCCCGCCGCACCCTGGCGCGCATCACCATCATGTGGGGCCTGACGTCCATCGCCATGGCGTACGTCGAAAGCGCCTGGTCGTTCTATGTGCTGCGGTTTCTACTCGGGGCCTTTGAAGCAGGCTTCTTTCCTGGCGTGGTGCTGTATCTCACCTACTGGTTTCCAGCGGCGCAGCGGGCCAAGATCAACGGCATGTTCATGACCTCCTTCGCCATTGCCGGCGTCGTCGGCGGCCCACTGGCCGGGTTCATCATGAGTCGCATGGTGGGGGTCGGCAGCCTGGCCAACTGGCAATGGCTGTTCATCCTCGAAGGCATTCCTTCGGTGATCGCCGGGTTCCTGGTCCTGCGTTATCTCCCGGAGAAACCGGCCAATGCCAAATGGCTGAGCCCGGCGCAACGCACAATGGTCAGCGACACCATCGCCCGCGAAGACAAGGCGCCAGGCAAACACAGCGACCTGCGTTCCTTGCTGCGTTATCCCAAGCTGTGGTTATGCGCGCTGGTGTATTTCTGCCTGGTCAGTGGCAACGCGACCATTGCGTTCTGGACGCCATCGGTCATCAAGTCGTTGGGCGTCGATGACAATATGCACATCGGCCTGCTCTCCTCGATCCCCTTTATCCTGGGCACCGTGGCGATGCTGTGGAACGGCTTTCACTCCGACAAGACCGCTGAACGCCGTGTGCACTGCGCGATGGCAGCGCTGCTCGCCGGCCTCGGATTAATCTGCACCGGCCTGTTCATCGGCAATGCCGTGCTGGCGCTGGTCTCCCTGACCATTGCCGCCATGGGCATTCTTGCCGCCTTTCCGGTGTTCTGGTCGATTCCCGGCGCATTCCTGGCAGGCACCGCCGCCGCGGGGGGCATTGCGCTGATCAACTGCATCGGCAATCTCGCCGGCTTCGTCGCGCCCTACATGATCGGATGGCTGAAAACCCAGACCGGTAGCCTGTCCGCTGGACTGTATATGGTCGCAGGCTTTGAAATACTCGCGGGTGTGTTGCTCCTGCTGTTATTCAAAGGGATCAAGGTGAGCAAGTCGCAGGTTTGAGCCGCGATCCATACCTGACCGTCGGAGCACAACGTCGACAATCGAATCGGCGTTGTGTTTCCCTGATATCTATAAAACATATGAACGATGGCCCTCTACTCCTCTGCCAAATGTCGCTTTGAATGACGAACCCCGCCCCCGCGCAGAGGTCAAAGCCAGTGATGACCTCGCCAATGATCATGGGCCGCTTCTGAGCGGCTTCAATCAAGGGCGAAGCCAGGAGCTCACACACTTTAGGGTGCGCCGGATAATTTCAGTAGGCTCGGATTCTGCCGAGGGCAGGCGCTGACTGCTGCTCACATCCAATGCTCCCGTATCGGAGTACGAAAATGACTCAGTCAATGCGCTTCTTCCTATCGATCGTCCTCGCGACAGCCTCACTGGCCTCGGCGAGCTTGCTGAACACTGCAGGTGCGGCAACCGCCGAGGATCTGAATGCCGACTCCCGGCAAGCGTTGCAAACGCTTTACAAGGCCACGCCCTTTGCCGAAACCATTTCGCACAACGCCAAGGCGATACTGGTCTTTCCGAAAATCATCAAGGCCGGCCTGGTGTTTGGCGGCAGCTATGGTGAGGGCACATTGATGAAGGGCAAGCAAGTAGAGGCCTATTACAACTCCGTCACCGGATCATGGGGGCTGCAGGCAGGCGCCCAGTCCTATGGCTATGCGGTGTTCCTGATGACCGATAAAGCCGTGAAGTATGTCCGCGAAACCAAGGGCTGGGAAATCGGCGTAGGGCCGACTGTGGTCGTGGTCGATGAAGGGGTGGCGAAGAATCTGTCCAGCTCCACCTTGAAGGACGACGCCTATGCGTTCATTTTCGACCAGCAGGGGTTAATGGCCGGGGTGAGCATCGAAGGCACCAAGATTTCCCTGATCAAGCGCTAACGCCGGCTGTCTGGCGCAGGGATGCGCCAGATGCAAAAAGTGCCCGGGCAGTGCGGCCTGAAAGCCGTGTTGATCTCAATAGCGTCCGCCTGAAATCATTTCCCCGCCGCCGTCTTGAACTTGGTCCAGGTTCGCATGCGCGCCCGCATGTCGGACTGGGGGATGTCCTTGCCGGGAATCAGCCGGGCATATGTGGCTTCATCGATGTAAATGTCCGGGTTGTCGCGCATGGTCGAATCGACACTTGGGCGAGCCTTGGCGTTGGAGGTCGGGTAGCCGGTGAAGTTGCTGATGGCGGCCATGTTCTCCGCACGCATGACGAAATTGATGAACGCGTAGGCGTATTCCGGATGCCGGGCGTCGACCGGAATCGCCATGGTGTCCATCCACACCGTGGTGCCTTCACGGGGAATGCGGTACTGGAACGCGGTGTTCTTGCCGGCGGAGTCCGCCGCCCGTTGTGCCTGGGTCATGTCGCCGCTGTAGCCGAGCGACAGGCACAGGTTACCGTTCACCAGGTCGGTCACCGGCTGCGACTGGAACTTGCGGATGTAAGGTCTCAGCTTCAGCAACAGTTCACTCGCCGCCGCCAGGTCTTGCGGCTTTGCGCTACGAGGTTCGCGGCCCAGATAGTTGAGCACCACCGCCAGCACTTCGTCGGGCGAGTCGATCATGGAGATGCCGCAATCGGCAAATTTTGCGGCCAGTTCCGGTTTGAACAGCATGTCCAGGCTGTTGACCGGGGCATCCGCCAAACGCTGTTTGATTTGCCCGGCATTGTAGGTAAGGCCGATGGTCCCCCAGGTGTAGGGGACGGTGGCCTGGCTCGAATGTTCATACTGCGAACGCAGCTTCTGCAGGCCGGGCTCGATGTCACCCAGGGCGGTGAGTCGCGAGCGGTCCAGCGGTTGCAGGCTGCCGGCGCGCATCAAGCGTTCGGCGACGGTGTCGCCCGGGAAGATCAGGTCATACCCGCTGCCACCGGCGAGCATTTTGGCTTCCAGCGTCTCACTGCCATCCATGACGTCGTAGATTACCTTGATCCCGGTTTCGGCAGTGAACCGGCTGAGGGTGTCCTCGGCGAAATAGTCGGCCCAGTTGTACAGCCTGAGGGTCTTCTCATCCGCGTGCAGCACCGGCAGGGTACAGCCGAGCGCCAGGCCCAGGGCGCCGCTCAACAGCGTGTTGATCCTGTGCATATCAAACCCCTTGAGTAGTCCAACGTGGATTGAGTTGACGACCGTCCTGAGTCAATAACGCGCCGTACATCTCCGGGCGACGGTCGCGGTAGATTCCCCAGCTGCGGCGTTCTTCGCCCATGGCCGCCAGGTCCAGGCTGTGCACCAGCACGCCAGTACTGTCGCGGTCGGTCTCGGCGAGCAACTGGCCCTTGTGATTGCAGATGAAGGACGAGCCATAGAAGCTCATGTGCAGGGCAGGATCAGTGGTGGCCACCTCGCGGCCGACGCGGTTGGCTGCCACTACCGGCAGTAGATTGGCGGCAGCGTGACCGCGCATGGTTATCTGCCAGTGGTCACGGGAATCCAGCGTTGCGCAGCCGGGCTCAGAGCCGATGGCGGTGGGAAACAGCAAGACTTCAGCGCCCATCAACGCCAGGCAGCGAGCGGTCTCGGGGAACCACTGGTCCCAGCAGATCCCCACGCCGAGGCGCCCGAACGCCGTGTCCCAGACACGAAAACCGCTATCGCCAGGGCTGAAGTATTCCTTCTCCTGGTAGCCTATGGCGTTAGGAATGTGGGTCTTGCGATACACACCCAGCAGGCGCCCGTCGGCATCAGCCACGCTCAATGAATTGAAACAGGCATTGCCGGCCTTTTCGAACCAGCTCAGCGGCAGCACCACCCCCAACTCCCTGGCCAGTGCGGCAAAGCGTTTGAGCACCGGGCTGTGCCGATACTCCTCGGCCAAGGCCAGGTGTTTATGGTTTTGCTCAATGCAGAAGTACGGTGTGGCAAACAGTTCCTGCAACAGGATGACCTGGGCGCCCTTCCCGGCCGCCTCTCGCACCAGTTGCTCGGCCTGATCGAGGTTGTGTTGCAAGTCCCAGGTGCAGGGCATCTGCGTCGTGGCAATCGTCAGCAAGTTCATGGCTTCAAACCCCCACTGACCAGGCGGGCTGTTGCTGGGTGATGCAATGCACACCGCCACCGCCATGGGCCAGGTGATTGATCCGCACCGGCACCACTTCGCGCCCAGGGAACGCCTGGCTCAATACGCCGGCTGCCACGTTGTCGGCATCAATACCGTAGGCCGGCATGATGATGGCGTCGTTGGCGATGTAGAAATTGGTGTAGGAGGCGCAGAACACTTCAGCCTCGGTGTCCACGGCATCGCTGGCTTCATACAATTCGATCAGTTCGAACGGTCGGCCTCGGGCATCGGTGGCCAGCTCCAGCGCGCGACGATTTTCGCGGGCCACTTCGGCATACACCGACTGCCGGTCATGGGTGGCGTCCACCAGCAAAACCCCTGGACGGGCGAAAGAGCACACGCCATCGACGTGGCCGTCGGTCATGTCGCCAGTCACATAGTCCGGATCCCCGGGCAGCCAGATCGTTTTCTTCACCCCCAGCAGACGCGAGAAGATTTCCTCTATCTGCGCCTTGCTCACGCCCGGATTGCGATTGGGGTTGAGCAATACCGATTCGTGGTGATCAGCGTGCCTTCGCCGTCGACATGGATGGCCCCGCCTTCATTGCTCAGCGCCGTGCCAAAGCACTCCATGCCCAAGTGATTGAGAGCGCGGCGAGCCAGGCTTTCATCCAGATCGTGAGCTGACTTGCCACCCCAGGCGTTGAAGCGCCAGCTCACCCCGGCCACGCCCTGTTGCGGGTGACAGATGAAACTCGGGCCGGAGTCCCGGCACCAGCTGTCGTTCACCGCCAGCTCGATCAATTCGATGTTCGGCCCACACAGCGTTTTGGCGCTGGCGACAGCAGAAGGATCGATCACCAGTTTCACCGGTTCGAAACGGGCGATGGCATTGGCCACTCGAGCGAAGTCCTGTTGCACCTGCGTCAATGTCACACCCCAACCGGACTCCCAGAGCGCCGTGTTGTGTGGCCAGACCATCCAGGTGGCAGCGTGCCTGACCCACTCGGCCGGCATCATCCAACCACTGTTTCGAACTTTATCCTGCTGCATGACAAGTACCTTTAAGTTAAGTCATTGTGTTCAATGAAAACTGCTTGGGTGGTCCTGGCATGCATGCTACGGCCGTAAAAACAGGCAAACAAACGATGGATTTTGCCGACAACTGATTAGAGGAACTTATCTATATGCTCAAACACTGGCCGCCTCTGAGCACCCTTCGCGGCTTTGAAGCTGCCGCCCGGCTCGGCAGCTTCCACAAGGCGGCTGACGAGCTGCACCTGACCCAATCGGCGATCAGCCAGCAGATTCGCAGCCTCGAGGCATACCTTGAACAACCCTTGTTCCATCGAAGCGGACGCAGCGTCAGCCTGACCGATGCCGGGCACGATCTGCTCAGCACCACCCAGGCGTTGCTGCAACAACTGGCCGTCGGCATTCGCCGGCTGGGGCAGTACCAGAAACCCAACCAGCTGGTCCTCAACACCACCCCGGCGTTCGCCCGTCATTGGCTGTTGCCGCGCCTGGGGGACTTTCGCCGTGAACATCCGGAAGTAGACCTGTGGATTTTCAGTACCGATGAAGTCCCGGACCTGACCCGCCAGACCATCGACCTCGCGGTGCGCGACGACATCAGTTCCCAGGCCGAGTGCAGCTTCAAGGTGCTGCACGCCGACCGGCTCTACCCGGCTTGTCACCCGGACCTTTTGACGCTGCCGCGGGAACAGCGCACGACCCTTCACGGCGAGCGGGAAATGGACTGGAGTCACTGGGCGGTAGAGGCAGGCATCGATGTCGGCCAGAAAGATCAGGGGCTGAACTTCTCCGATCCCGGCCTGCTGCTGGACGCCGCGTGTGCGGGGCTCGGTATCGCCTTGGTCAGCCGACTGCTGAGCCAGCAGGCGCTCGCCAATGGCCTGTTGCAACCTTTGGTGGAGCGATCCATCCGCGGTCCGAACTGGGCGCTGCTGACCCACCGTGACAGTGAGAACAATGCACTGGCGCGAAGCTTCAGCGAATGGCTGCAGAGTCACCTGGAGGATCGCCCGACGGGTTGAGCCACTGATGTCAGGCAGCCTCGACCCTGACATCGCCCTCCTCGTTCAAGACCGGCGGTAGGTCAAGACGATCTGCACAGTTCTCGATACGTTCAGGACCCACGCGCGTGGAGACACAGACAACAATGTCGCCACGCCCAACGTAAACCGCGCTGGGTTTCGAGTCATCACACTATTGGAAGCCTTGCTCATGACTACCTTGAATATCGAGAACGACAGCATCATCGACAGATCCAGGAAATTTTCGCTGGGGGTTAGAACCACGGCGCTTGGCACCTACGGTGTGTTCTTTGCACTCGCCGTCATCTACTTCTGGTTCGGCGGCATGAAGTTCACGCACTATGAAGCACAGGGCCTGGTGCCGCTGGTGAGCAACAGCCCGTTCCTCGGTTGGGTGTATGAGGTTTTCAGTGTCGATACCTTCTCCAGTCTGCTCGGCGTCCTGGAAGTCTCGATCGGTGTGCTGATTGCCGGTCGCGTGCTGTCACCCAAGTTTTCGCTGATCGGTGGCGTGTTGTCTGCGGGACTGTTCTTCACCACCTTGAGCTTTATGTTCTCGACACCCGGCGTGATCGAGCCCGGCCTCGGCTTCCCGGCCATTACCGTTGCACCGGGCCAGTTCCTGCTCAAGGACATCGGGCTGCTTGCCGCTTCCATCTTCGTCGCCGGCCATTCCCTGACTGCGCTGGAAAACCGTTGAACCGATGACTTTGCTCTTGGAATGGCCTGAAGCAGTTCGATGCTTTCAGGCCATTGCCCCATCATCCTCCCCCGCCGAATCCTTCATCCAGCCCCGTGGACTGCAGCCCGTCTTGCGCCGAAACGCGCGAGCAAGCGCCGATGGACTTTCATAACCGACCTCGGCGGCGATGAGCGTAATCGGTCGCCCTTCACGCAGGCGCTTCTGCGCCAGGCTGATCCGCCAACTCAACAGATAATCGGCAGGCGTCTGCCCTATGACGGCCCGAAAATGCACGGCATAGGCCGCGCGAGACATGTTCGATTCGCTCGCCAGCCCCGCCACCGACCAGGCACGCTGGGGTGCGTTGTGTATTTGCACCAGGGAGCGCGCCAGCCGCACATCCGCCAGTCCAGCCATCATGCCGGTACGCAATTGCCGATGGTCGAGCAGATGCCTGAACAACAAGATGATCAGTAGTTCGAACAAGCGATCCAGCGCGGCCTCCCGGCCACAATGCCCGCCTGCCGCCTCATCGAACATCCATTTGAGTGTATCGGCCAGCAGCGGCAGCTCATCCAGGGACAACACCAGGATGTCGGGTAACGACGCCGACAACGGGTTATCGACGCCGCCCTCGAACTGCATGGCCGCACACAGGAGTTGAGCCCCCTCGGGCTCACTGGCGAACAGTTGATGTCGGCTGGGGCGTGGCAGGAAAATCAGGCTGGGCCGGGTCAGCAGCAGGTCCTTGCGCTCAGGCCCCAGCAACGTGACGGTACCTGCCTGGAGCAAGTGGATATGGCCGCGCTGGTCAGCGCCGTCATATGACGCCATGCCGCATAACCTGCCGTTGTAAAACAGGTTTGCACGCACGCCGAACTGCGAAAACAACGTAGACAGGCGATCCATGGGCAATCTCGTTGCGAGATATAGACGCCCAGTAGCATATCACTGGCAGCTTTCGATCCCGTTTTGGTGGCAGGCGCTGGATTCCGTTCGTCCACTGGTCGAGATGCCTTGCTCTATAGATTCAATATAACTATATTTGAATCTATAGATTCAACGTGAGGTATTAAACATGGCCGTCGCCCTCCAGGAACAGACATTCACCAAGCACCAGTGCGTAACAGGTCTGCGTGCGGCGGTTGGCATTCTCGAAAAATGGGCCGCGTCCAGCGATCAGGCCTGCCGCATCCTGCGCATTTCCCGCAGCACCTACACCCGCGCCAGGCAGCGCGATCCCGACTGGGCCGTGACGCTGGACTCGGACCAGATGCAGCGCATCAGTTTTGTGCTCAACATCCACGCCGCGCTGCGCCTGGTCTTCGACAACCCGGAAAATGTCTACGGGTTTCCATCGATGGCCAATGACAACGAGTTTTTCAATGGGCGCAGCCCGCTCGAGATCATGTCCCAGGGCGATATGATTTCCCTGTATGAAACCTTTCGGCGCATTGACGTGCTGCGGGGCGCGCAATGGTGAGGCTCGGCGAACTGGCCACGCTTGCCGGCGAGCAGTTACAGGCCTACCGACTGGTCAATTCGAAGTTTCCGCCGATCGCATTGTTTGATGATGTCGCCGATGCGGACGAGTTTGAGGTGCTGTATCAGATCCAGGCGTTGACCAATCCCAGGCTGAAAAACGAAATAGGTCACCTCGAGTTGATTCCACGAGCGCAGATCCCGTTCGGCATTCCTGGCTGTTCTTACGCGACCGCCCCTTTTACCCACGTCAACCCGGCGGGTTCGCGGTTCAGCGATGGCAGTTTTGGCGTGCTGTACCTGGCGGACTCCATGGAAACGGCGCTGGCCGAAGTCCGGCATCATCAGACGCTGTATTGGTCGAATGTGCCAAGCCTCAACTACGAGCGGTTTGTTTTCCGCGGACTGTCCTGTTCCTTTGTCGACGAAGCGATGAAGGATGCCGCGGCTATCCCGATGACCGACCCTGTCTATGCTCCTGACGATTACACCGATTCCCGTCGTCTGGGGCGGTCCGTCAAGGAAGCCGGATGTCCCGGCATTCGCTACAACTCGGTGCGCATGCAGGGCAGTCATTGCTGGGCGCTGATGACGCCACGACCGGTGTTATCGGTGATTCAAACGGCGCATTACGAGATGGTCTGGAATGGACAGGTCACCAGTGTCAGCAAGATCGTAGGAGCTGTCGAGTGAAGCGAGGCTGCGATCTTTTGATCTTGCCGTTGCCTTTGCCTTTGCCTTTGCCTTTGCCGAAGGTCTCAGGGGGCGACGCGTTTATTCAGAAATAAACGCGTTATCGTTGACGTCCATCGCGAGCAAGCTTGCTCCTACAGCGAAGGCGTCTTCATGGGCGATGCAAGGCTTGAGGCAGCCTTCGCCGGCAAGCCGGGCTCCTACAGGATTTGTGTAGGCCTGTCGGTTCCGGGCATCAGTTGCAACAACGCTCCCCCACCCGACAGAAACACGATGCCGTGATCTGCACATCAGCCCGGGCCATCGCCAGGTCGAGTCGCGTCTGTGCAGCGGCCGCTTCCGCATCCCGGCCCAGCCGTTTCAGGCATTCCACATAACCGTGCAGGCTCCACACATTGTCCAGATGCCAGGCCGCGCGGCTGAGGGTGTTGTCCAGCCCCAGATCGGCGCGGTAGGCCTGCAAGGCGTCTTCCACCCTGCCCTGCTCCAGCAACAGTGCGCCCAACGCATGCCGCACCGGTTGCATCCAGCCCCATGGCTCGTCGTAGGGCAGGTTGTCGTCCAGCGCCAGCGCCTGGCGCAAGTGGGCAAAGGCGCTGTCGTAGTTGCCTTTGCGGTACTCGATTTCCCCGCTGAGCATCGCGCCGGCCACCGCCAGGATGTCGATGCAGGTGTTGTTGAAGACGTAGCGGGTTGCCGGCACCCGGGTCAGGGCATTGCGGAAAAATTGCTGTTCGGTTTCTGCCGCGGCGACATGCCCGCAGGCGGCGTGCGCCACGCCCCTGGCGTAATGCAGCATGGCCGTGGTCACGCAGTACAGCGCCTGGTCGTTCGGCAACGGGATGGCGAGGATGTCCTGCCATTTGCCGAAGCGTATCTGCACATGGACCTTCATCGAAACGAAGCCTTCCAGCCAGTCGGCCATGGGCGGCTGTTCCACGCGCAGCAGTTCTTCGCGGATCGTCGCCTGCAGTTGCTCGGCTGCTTCCAGGGCCGGTCGGTACTGGCCGAGGAACATCGCCGAATAGAGTTTGAAGTGGTAATTGTGGCAACGGTACAGGGTGTAGAAGTTGAGCGGGCCTTCCTGTTCCAGGTATCGGCTGTCGGCCTGGATCGCCCGGCTGTTGGTGATCATCGCGCCACGGTAATCACCGCAGAGCACGTCGATGTGCGACGGCATATGGCGCAGATGCCCGGCGTCCGGCACCAGGTCGCGCAGGACATCGCCGGCGCGCAACGCCCGTTCCGGGTGCGGCGACATTTCCATGGTGTGCACGTACATGTGCAGCACGCCCGGGTGCGGCGCAGCACCGTGCTGTTCCATACGCTGCAGCGCCTGTTCCAGCACGGCCACCGCTTCGAGGGTGTCGGCACCCGCTGCCGGTTGACCGCTGCGCAGGTCCCACAACAGCCAGGGCGTGCGGTCGATCAGGGCTTCGGCAAACAGCGCGACGACGTCCGGATCATCGGCAAAGGACCGATAGACATCGCGCATGGACGCCGCATAGGCATCGTTCCAGCTGAAGAGTTGCTCAAGGCTCGCCGCCTGGCCGGCCTGGTAGCGTTGCTCCAGAGCCCGGATCAGCCCTTGCTCCACCGGCGAGGCACGGTCGATATGCGCCAGCGCGGCTTGCGTCGCCAGTCGGGCCTGGGCCACGGCCTCTTTCAACTCCTGCTCGATGAAGGCATCCCAGCGCTTGTTGTAGTTGGGACCCGAGGCGTAGGCGATGCCCCAGTAGGCCATTGCGCAATCGCGGTCGTGTTCGATCGCCTTGCGAAAACAGCGGATGGCTTCATCGTGGTTGTAGCCGTAGCACCAGGTCAATCCACGATCGAACCAGAGCTGGGCCTGGGCCGAACGGGTCGTCACCGGGCGGCTGTAGGTGCCCAGATCGTAATAGTCGTCCATCGATTCATCCTCCCGACCAGCGCCTGAAACCTCACAGGAAACCCGTGCAGACCCGAGAGGTGGTAGAGGTCTGGATTCCTGGAGACCATCGATAACTCAAGAGATCCAGCATACCCCGGCGGTGCTGGCTGAGCGGTGGAGCCGACGACAGGCCAGGTACGGTCGAGGACGATAAAACCTGCTCATATCACAGGGGCAACGGACGGTCTTGGATGACGCGTTTCATCACCAGGGTGAAGGTCAGTCGCTGGACGTCGGGTTAGCTGGAACGCACCTTTGCGAGTACAGGGAGTCATAGAAAACATGCCTCGTTCGTAACGACTTCACCATGCTGGCGTTGCCAGGTTCTGGAGGTTTCCCAATGGCCAATTCGCAAGCTGTAGCGACTCCCGTACAACCGCTGTTGCTCGAGCGCAACGGCTGGGTCCCCAACAACCCGCGCCTGCCGGTGCTCATTTACCCCAAGGCCATTGCCGTCCAGGGCAGCGACCCGGCCGCACTGTTCGAGAAGATTTTCAACGCCAATGGCTGGCCACCGCAATGGCGCTACGGCGTGTACAACTACCACCACTACCATACCGAAGGCCATGAAGTGCTTGGCATCGGCAGCGGCCACGCCCGCCTGATGCTGGGCGGGCCGCTGGGTCATGTGTTGGAGGTCGGCCCGGGCGATGTGTTGTTGCTGCCAGCGGGCACCGGCCATTGCAACCTGGAATCCAGCGACGACTTTCTGATGGTCGGCGCGTACCCGCCGGGGCAGCACGCCGATATCTGTCGCGAGGCGCCGACCGCCGCGCAACTGGCGAGCATCGACGCGCTGCCAATTCCCCACCGGGACCCGGTGCAGGGTGTGGACGGTGCGGTAGGCCAGTATTGGGTCAGTCAGCGTCAGCAATGAAAATCCCGGGAGCCGAACGCTCATTGACCGCGCTACTGGCGTCCAGCCTCAATCGGGCACAAGGCAGTCAATCCGGTTTGACCTAGCCCAGCGAGGCAGCCTTTTCGGGCTGCGGCTGTTCCCGCGAAGTCACCAGCCCGATAAAGGAAATCGCCAACGCCAGGCCGATGGTCGTACTCACCTCGGTACGGTGCTCCGGGGCGATCATCATGACCGCCAACGCTGCGCAAATGAACACGATCACCAGCCAGGTGAGCCACGGGAATAGCCACATGCGAAAGGTCAGTTCGACATTCTGCCGATGTAGCATCCGGCGCATACGCAGCTGCGACACCGCAATGGCCAGGTACACCAGCAAGGCAATGGCGCCGGAGCTGGCCAGCAGGAACTCAAACAGCCCGGCGGGCATGAAGTAGCTCCATACGGTGATCGCCCCGCCCAGCACGGTGCTGGCGATGACTGCTGCCCGGGGCACGCCTTCGGAGGAGGTCGCCTTCATCGCCTTCGGCGCATCGCCACGACGGCCAAGCGAGTACAGCATGCGCGAGGCAATGTAGATCGAGGAGTTCATGCAGCTGGCCACGGCGATCAACACCACCACGTCCACCATGAACTTGGCGTGGGGAATGTTCATGATTTCCAGTGCCCGCTGGTAGGAACCCACCGACGCCAGCAGCGGATCGTTCCAGGGCACCACGGAGATGACCACGAAAATCGACAACAGGTAGAACACGCCGATGCGCCAAATCACCGAACGCGTGGCTTTGGCAATGTTCTGCGACGGGTTGTCGGATTCGGCGGCGGCGATCGTGACCGCTTCCGTGCCGATGAAGCTGAACATGATGGTGATGAAAGCGCCGACGACCGCCGACAGGCCGTTGGGGGCAAAGCCGCCATGGTCGGCCATCAGTCCGCTCAAGCCGCTGACTTCCCGATCGGGAATCCAGCCCATCAGCACGGCAAAACCCACGCCGATGAAACCGATGATCGCTACCACTTTGGCCATGGCGAACCAGAATTCGAATTCGCCGTACTTGGAGACACTGAACAGATTGGTGATCACCAACGCAATGATCGACACCAGGGCGAACAGCCAGGCATCGATCTGGGGAAACCATTGGTTCAACACATGGCCGGCGCCAGTGCTTCGATCGGTATGACCAGCACCCAGAACCACCAGTAGAGCCAGCCAATGGTGAAGCCGGCCCAGCGTCCGATGGCCTGGTCGGCATAGGTGGAAAAAGACCCGGTGTCCGGGTTGGCAACCGCCATTTCACCCAGCATGCGCATGACCAGCACGACCAGCAGGCCGGAGAACAGGTACGCCAGCATGACGGCCGGGCCGGCCGCGGCGATGGCATGCCCGGAACCGACGAACAATCCTGCGCCGATGATTCCCGCGATAGACAGCATTGTGACGTGGCGTGGCTTGAAGCCCTGCGCCAATTGGCCATTCGAATCCTTGGAGGTCGGGCTGATCATTGGCTTCTATTCTTGAAAAGATGCGCCACCTTACCCGCCTTGTGCGCCAAATCGGTTACCTGATCGCGCCGCCGCCGTATCTGATCTCGCCACGCGCCCCCCCCCCCTGTAGGAGCTGGCTTGCCAGCGAAAGGGCCGTCACATTCAACATCATTGTTGCCTGACAGTCCGCCTTCGCTGGCAAGCCAGCTCCTACAGGGCAGGGCCGTTTGAATAGAGGGAGACACCGAGCCAGACGGCTCAGCCGTGCAACGCCATCAGCCCGACCGCTCCTGACGCTGATACTGCCGCGGGCACACGCCAAACCGGGCGCGAAATTCGCGGGAGAAATGCGCGCCGTCGGAGAAGCCACAGTCCATGGCAATCTGGGTGATGCTGCTGTGGCTGTTCACCAGCAGCCAGCCGCCGTACTCGACCCGCAGCGAGCGTTGGAACTCCATGGGTGAAAGCCCCAGCGACTGCTGGAATGCCCGTGTCAGCTGGCGCCGGCCGAGCCCTACGTAGCGTGCGATGGCATCCAGGGTCGGCAGGCTGTCCATGCGCTGCTCGATATAGTGCGCGGCCTGGCGCACGCGCTCATCCTTGATGTCCGCCAGGTTGGCATAGAAGTGTGCCTGGGGTTGCCGCCCCGGGCGCATGCCCTGCAGCATCATGTGCCGCACCGCCTGCTGGGCTTTTTCCCGGCCGCAATGCCGGGCCACCAGGTACAACCCGAGGTCGATGGCCGCGGTCGAGCCGGCACAGGTGATCAGGTCGCCCTCGTCGATGAACAGGTGATCCACCGCCGCCGGGGTCTTGGGGAAACGTGCGCGGAACGCGTCCAGCACGTTCCAGTGCACGCACACCGACCGGCTGCCGACCACCCCCGCCTGTGCCAGGGCAAAGGTGCCGGTGCAGATGCCCAGCAACCGCGTACGACTCTTCGCCGCGCGCTGCAGCCAGTCACGCAAGGGGGTGGGCAGATGGGTATTGAGGTAATCGTTGCCGCCGCAGATGGCCACGTAATCGAAGGCATCAAGATCCTGCGCCAGGCCCCCGGACACCTCCAGCGTGATCCCGGCGCTGGAAGTTCGCGGCAAGCCGTCCACACTCATCACCCGCCAGGCCGTATGGATCTGCCGGCTACCGCCGCCGAGGTCGGCGGACAAGCGGCAGCACATCGACAAAGCCGGAAAATGCCGCCAGGGTGAATTGATCCAGCAGGACCAGGCCCACCGACAGCTGCGGACGACTGCCTGCCCCGGGAACGGGGGAGTCAGGTTGCAGGCTTTCTCGATTGAGCTGAGTCATTTTTGTCATGACCTAACTATTCAACTTTAAGACCCCGAAGTGCAAGCGCTCGCAGCACGGATACGAGCAAGATTCAGCCAAGGGGAACAGTCCAACAACGCCCCAAGAGGCCTCACGATGAAACTGAAGACAGGTAAGCAAATCACCGCTGCTCTTTTAGTTACCGGCTGCATCTCCTCATCGGCCGTCATGGCCGAACAGCAAAAGCTGACCGTTGCGTTGTATGGCGGCAACTGGGGTGAGGCGTTCCTCAAATGTGTTGCAGAACCTTTCACGCAAGCGACCGGGATTGCCGTCGCCCAGGAGGTCGGCACCTCGACCACCACCCTGGCCAAACTCCAGCAACAGAAATCCAGCCCGATGATCGATGTGGCCTGGATGGACGGTGGCATCAGTGAATTGGCGCATGCCGCCGGGGTCGTCGCCGATCTCGATCCAGCGGCCATTCCCAACCTGAAGAACGTGCAGGAAAAAGCGGTCTACACCGATGCCGGCCATACCTTCGCCGTCAGCAGCGGTTTCTATTCCCTGGGCCTGACCTACAACACCAAGGAAATCAAGGAAGCGCCCACCAGCTGGAAAGACCTGTGGAAACCCGAGTATGCCGGTGCCATTGCCCTGCCCTCGCCCGCCAACTCTTCCGGGGTTCCCTTCGTGTTTTTCATGGCCGATGTCTGGGGCATCGACCGGGCCGACCTGGCGCCGGTCTACACCAAGCTGGGCGCGCTGGACACCGCACTGTTCTTCGACAGCTCGGGTGCCGCCACCAATGCTTTCCAGAGTGGCGAAGCGATCATCGGCGCGCATTTCAACGTCGGTGCCTGGGACTTGATCGACAAGGGCGCGCCCATCGGTTTCACCATTCCCAAGGAAGGCGCCTGGGCCACCGACGCCCGCCTGCACCTGATCAAGGGGGCGAAGAACAGCAAGGCCGGCGAGCAGTTCATCAATACCGCGCTGACCAAGGAAGCGGCGGCCTGCCTGGCCGGCAAGCTGTACCTGGGGCCGGCGGTGAAAGGGGTTGAGGTCGCCGATGACGTGGGCCGCAAGCTGCCATGGGGCGTGGGTGGTTCGATCGACAACCTGCGTTTGTTCGATTGGCGCCAGATCAACGCGCAGCGCGCCGCTGTCACCAACGACTGGAACCGCAAGGTCACCGCCAAAAACTAGCTCAAGAGGTCTGCAATGTCAGTTTTGTTGAGCATCGACAGTGTCTGTAAAAGCTTCGGGCCGTTCCAGGCGCTGGACAACATCCACCTGGACATCGAGCAGGGCGAATTCATCGTGCTGCTCGGCCCCAGCGGTTGTGGCAAGACCACCCTGCTGCGCTCGATCGCCGGCTTCATGCAACCCGACTCCGGCCGCATCGCCATCGATGGCCAGGATGTGAGTCGCTTGCCGCCCTACCGTCGGCCTCTGAATACCGTGTTCCAGAACTACGCGCTGTTCCCGCACATGACCGTCCTGGAAAACGTCGCCTACGGACCGCGGCGCCAGGGGATCAATCGTGCCGAGGCCCGGCTCAAGGCGCGAGAAGCCCTGGCGATGGTCGGCCTGGAAGCCCTGGAGGAGCGTTTTCCCCGCGGATTGTCCGGTGGGCAGCAGCAGCGCGTGGCCCTGGCTCGCGCCATCGTCAATCAACCGAAACTGCTGTTGCTCGACGAGCCGCTCTCGGCCCTGGACATGAAACTGCGCAAGCGCATGCAGCTGGAGCTCAAGCACCTGCAGGCCAAGCTCGGCATCGCCTTCATTTTCGTCACCCACGACCAGGAAGAAGCGATGACCATCGCCGACCGTATCGTGGTGATGAATGCCGGACGCATCGAACAGGTCGGCGCCAGCAGCGAGATTTACAGCGCCCCGGCTTCGCGTTTCGTCGCCGACTTCATCGGCGAGGCCAACCTGATCGGCTATCAGGCCAGCGATAGCGGTGAGATTCGCCTGGGCATCGCGCATAGCCCGATTTCGAGCGGCGCCAAGGATCTCCTGCCCCACGGCGTGGCGGTGCTGCGTCCCGAGCATCTGCAGGTCCTGGATGCCTCGAGCCCGGCGAGCGCCAGTTGCTGTGAACTCAAGGGCACAGTGACCGATATTGTCACTGTGGGCAGCCATACCCTGGTGCACTCGCTGATCGACGGGCAATCGATCGTGGCGCGCTCCATGGGTTTCCCCCGCGCCGACCTGAGCACCGGAAGCGCGGTGCGCCTGGGCTTCAATCCCGCGCACCTGCACCTGATCGGGGAGCCGGTATGAAACGCCCGGTGCTCGCCCCGTCGTTGATGCTGTTCGGTGCCCTGGCCTTTTTCACCGCGTTCTTTCTCGCGCCGTTCGCCGTGGTGATCTTCGCCAGCCTGACCAAGGGCGCCGATCAGGCGTTCACCCTGGAGCACTACATCAGGGTGCTGGGCGACCAGTACCACTGGGACGTGATTCTGGTGACCTTCCGCATCGCCGCGCTGACCACCCTGATCTCGTTGCTGCTGGGTTATCCGCTGGCCTGGTATCTGGTGCGGATCGTGAAATGGCGGGCCTGGCGCCGCGCCTGCGTGATTCTGCTGGTGGTGCCGATGTTCACCAGCAACATCGTGCGCTCGTTCGGCTGGATGGTGCTGCTGGGGCGTAAGGGCCTGGTCAACCAGAGCCTGCTGGAAACCGGCCTGATCGAGACGCCGGTGCGTTTCCTGGGTACCGAACTCGGGATCCTGATCGGCATGGTGTACATCCTGCTGCCGTTCATTGTGCTCGCGGCCGGCAATGCCCTGGCACAGGTCGACCCGGCCTTCGAACAGGCTTCCGAGGACCTTGGCGCCAGCCCCCGCGCGACCTTTTTCCATGTGGTGCTGCCGCTGACCATGCCCGGCATCATCTCCGGTTCGATCATGGTCTTCACCCTGGCGGCGAGCGCCTACGTCACGCCGGCCCTGCTGTCCGGGGGACGGATCTCGGTGCTGTCGATGCTGATTTTCCAGCAATACAGTTCGGTCTTCGACTTCAACTACGGCGGCGCGCTGAGCGTGGTGCTGCTGATCTTTACCCTGGTCATGGTCGGGCTGGCCGGGCGCGTCGGCAGTATTCGGGGGAGCAACCCATGATCACTAAAATACTGGTCAGGCTGGTGGCCTGGGCCGTGCTGGGCTACATGCTGCTGCCACTGGTGGTCATCCTCGGCGTCTCGGTGACCGCCACGTCATTCCTGGCTTTCCCGCCGCAGGGCTGGACCCTGGACTGGTACGCCAAGATGCTCAGCGATCCAAGCTATGTGGCGTCCTTTGCCACCAGCACCGTCCTGGCCCTGGTCGCCACCTTTGTCGCTGTGCTGCTCAGCGTGCCGGCCGCCCTGGCGATGGCACGCTACGACTTTCCCGGCAAAGCCACGATCCTCGCCGCCCTGACTTCACCGCTGGTGTTTCCGCACATCGTGCTGGGGGCGGCGCTCTTGCAGTTTGGCAGTTACTTCGGCTTGACCCGCAGCTTCCTGGCGTTGTTGATCGGTCACACCATCATCATCTCGCCCTTCGTTTTGCGTTCGGTGCTGTCGATGCTGACGCCCGAGCAGCGCGCCCTGGAAGAAGCCTCGAGCGATCTGGGCGGTACGCCCTGGGCCACCTTTTTCCTGGTGGTGCTGCCGCAGATCCGGCCGGGGATCGTCACCGGGTCGATCTTTGCCTTCATCTCGTCATGGATCAACGTCGAGCTGTCGATCTTCAACACCACGCCGGACCTGAACACCATCCCGGTGAAGCTCTTCAACTACGTGCAGTACACCGTCGACCCGACCATCGCCGCCGCTTCCGGCGCCACCATCATCGTCGTCGTAGTCGCGGTGATCGTGCTGGATCTGTGCATTGGTCTGGACCTGTTGTCAGAACGCAAATAACCCCCACATACCCCCGTAAGCCAGGAGTTCCGTCATGCGCATGCAAGACACGTTCGATGTCATCTATACCCATACCGAAGGCGAACCATTGTGCATCGTCCACAGCGGCATTCCCTACCCCGCCGGCTCCAGCATCCTGGCCAAGCGCGCCTTTCTCGAGCAGAACTACGACTGGCTGCGCAAGGCCCTGATGCAGGAACCGCGTGGCCACAAGGACATGTTCGGGGTGTTTCTCACCCCGCCTTCCAGCAGCGAGTTCGACGCCGGGCTGATCTATATGGACGGCAGCGTGTATTCGCACATGTGCGGCCACGGCACCATTGCCGTGAGCATGGCGATGGTCGCCCTGGGCCTGGTGCCGCGCGGTGCCGATGGCATCACCAAAATCCGTTTTGAAACCACCGCCGGCCTGGTAGTGGCCGAGGTGGCGTCGGAAGGTGACAACGTGCTCTGGACCCGTTTCGAAAACGTGCCGGCCTACGTGGCCGCCCAGGACATCCCGATCAGTCTTCCCGGTTATGGCGACCTCAAGGCCGACCTGGTCTGGGGCGGCAACTACTTCGGCATCGTCGACCTCACCGATTGCGCCCTGCGCATCAGCCCGGACAACGGCAGCGAACTGTCGCGCCTGGGTCTGCTGGCACGCGAGCAGATCAACCGGCAGATGAAGATCCAGCACCCCACCGAGGCGCATATCAACGACCTCAACTTCATCACCTTCTGGCACCCGGCAACCATCGAAGGCGCCTTCTACAAGAACGTGCACGTGATCAGCGCCGGCCAGCTCGACCGCTCGCCCGGCGGCACCGGCACCAGCGCGATGATGGCCATGTTCGAGGCCCGGGGCAAACTGGGCCTGAACCAACCCATCCTGTCCGAAGGCCTGCTGGGCAGCGGCACCTTCGAAGGCTGCCTGCTGGGCGAAGTCGACCTCAACGGCACCCGCGCGGTGCGCCCCACCGTCAAGGGTACGGCCAGCATCCTGGGGACTTCGCGCTGGGTTATCGAGCGCAATGATCCGGTGGGGGCGGGTTTCGTCGTCAACTGACGGGCTGAACCGGTACTTCCCAAGACCGCTCGCATAGTCGCATTTACCGGGTACAATTCGGTAAACGCCGACTAAATCGGTGAACGCCGTCCCAGGAGAAGGCCATGCTGGCTGAAATCATGCGTGAACCCGCCTACGGTGCCTACCGCGCTCGGCTGCACGCCTTGCTGCAAATTCCCACCGATGCGTCTGACCTGGAAATCCACG
Source organism: Pseudomonas sp. VI4.1 (assembly GCF_002029345.1). Lineage (NCBI taxonomy): Bacteria > Pseudomonadati > Pseudomonadota > Gammaproteobacteria > Pseudomonadales > Pseudomonadaceae > Pseudomonas > Pseudomonas sp. VI4.1. Next base: position 19,842 of record NZ_MULM01000153.1, on the reverse strand, counting down.
ACATCATCCAGATCGGCTTTGCGGCTGGCCGTCTTGTGTCACTCTGCGAACAGGGTGAACTGACGCCGCTGGAGCGCGACCAGATCATCCCCTTGAAAACGCTGAAGACCCGGGTGGCTAAAGACCAGCACCTCACGGTCGACGAGAGTGATCGCCTGTTCCGCGCCGCCCACATCACCGCCATGGCAGACGCTGTATTTGGCAACGATGAAAAAGCCAAACGCTGGCTGTCGAAACCCAAGGACCGGTTTTCGGGCCGTAGCCCAATGGCAATGCTGTCGACGGTACAGGGAACACGCCAGGTTGAGGAAACACTGATCCAGTTGGCCGAAGGCTACGCCTTTTGATCTTTTGGCGAATCAGCGCTTTTGCGGATCTGACCGGACGTGGCGGCATCCTCGCGGGGGGGGCGCTGGCACACGGCGGGGAGACCGGTGGTCTATCTGGCGGGGACACCTGCCGGTGCAATGCTCGAAATACTGGTACACCTTGAGATCGATCAGGAAGACCTCCCGGAGACGCTCCAGTTGCTCAAAGTCGAGGTGCCCGACGATATCAGCCTCGCCCCTGCCCCGGCACTCAAGCCGGATTGGGAATTCGAGCCGAACCACACCAAGGGCATTGGCGATGCATTCCTGAAAGGATGCCCTGCCCTGCTGTTGCCGGTACCGAGCGCTATCATGCCGCATTCGCTGAACTACCTGTTCAACCCCATGCACCTCGACTCGGTCAAGGCCATCATTACCGCTGAGCCGTTCAGGCTCGACAACCGACTGATCAGGAAAACGTAAGCCGCACGCCAGCGTGTTCGGACGCCTCCATTGCAGTGCGAAGCGCGGAACATAGGTTCAGTTAACTTCAGTGTTCCGGATCGTGATTCTCATACGCTCAAGGTTGCGGAAAATAATGCTTTGACGCCAAGCCAGGCCGCCAGGTACCAGCCTGATGTCACGACGAGCGAGAGCCGGCATCACATGCTCGAGTTCAAGCCTGGCCAATTCAGCGCCCAGGCAGTAATGCGCACCATGGGAGAAAGCGAGGTGTTGCTTGGCGCCCCGGCCCAGATCCAGGCGGTCAGGGTCAGGAAACATCGCGGGATCACGATTGGCCGCCGCGATCGACATAATGACCGCGTCACCCCGCCTGATGTGTTGCCCACCGATTTCAACATCCTCCAGTGCATAGCGAATTGTACTGCGGGCCGCGCTGTCAAAGCGCAAAAACTCATCGACAGCGACCTTCGCAAGCTCCGGATGTTGACGCAATCTGTCGCGTTGGTCAGGGTTGCGCAGCAACGCCAACGCGCTGTTACCGAGCATGCTCATTGACGTTTCGAAGCCGGCGGTGAAAATGAGCGCGTAGTGGGAGATGAGCTCATCCATGGTGATGCCATTGTCCAGCGCCGCATTCAAGTCCAGTGCACAGCCGTGCTTGGCGGCCCCATCGATCTGCTTGCCCAAATGTTCGCGCAGGTAGGTTGCGAAACTGGTGGCACTGCGATTGGCACGTTGCACAACTTCATGGGAAACCAGTGGATCAAACACCAAGGCGAGATCTCGTGCCCAAGGCACCAGTAAATTGGCATCCCCACGAGGAAATCCGAGAACCTCGGCCATTATTTTTACCGGAAGGGGAAGCGCAAGATCGCGGATCAGATCGGGCGTGGAGCGCAGACACATATCGGCGATGTGCTCGTCGACACAATCGCTGATATAGCGCTCCCAGCCCTGCATCGCTTCGCGAGTGAACAATGGGCCGAAGACCTGCCGCAACAATTGTTGCCGTGGTGGGTCGATGAAGAGCATGAACTCGTTGAACAGAAGCGTCAGGGGCATGCTTTCCCGGCGTTGATACCAGGCACCGAGCAGTGATGGCTGTGTCTGTGCGAGTTCTACCCCAATGGCATTGCGCGAATCCGCGGAGAAGCGCTTGTCGCGCAAGGCGGCGGAGACGTCCTCGAACCGGGTCAGCCACCACTGCCCCCGCGCATCACGGTGAACGGGGTCATGCTTGCGGATCTGATGAAGAATGGGATAGGGATCTTCGATGAAGGTCGGGTGGTAGGGATCAAAGCTCAGGCCAGCAGATGAATAATCAATCGCGCGTCCTGTGGTCCGGCTACCTTTGGCCGCTATCAATCGATCCAGACCGATATCAAAGCGCACATCGGTCTGCGTTTGCTGGGTTATTGCAGCAGCAAGGGTTTGAACATGCGGGCGGGTGATCATGCTGAAGTGGTCTCCGGGAACATCAATCACACGCAATGCCGGACACCACTGATTCCAGCCCAGCGCGTCCGTCCCGAAGCGAAAGCGCACGCGACGAGCGGGATGCATGACACTGGCCGGAAAACCGCCGGTCGCCCTGAACAAAACGACTGGACCAGGATAGGGGCGTGGCCGGTACTGTTCCATTGCCGCGTAGCCGGCGCGATATGTGCGCAGTACGTGGGCAATGGCCGAGCCGTTCAATAGTCCGGCCTGCGCTCCCAGCTCCTGGGTCAACAATTGGCGTTGCTGATTCGGGTCGAGCGAGATGATGGACGCAAGAACGTCGGGCTCATCGCTGGCACCGGAGATACGCCGATACGAGTTGCGCAACTCGAATAACGCCATGAGCTCGTCATCATCGCTCGGACTGCCTTCGTACTGTGCAGCGGAAGAGTCAAGTAATAACAGGGGATCCACACGCTCCCCCCGTTCTGCAAGCTGTTGTGCGATCTCAAAGGCCACCAGGCCACCGAAGGAGTGGCCAGCAATCGTGTAGGGCCCCGAGGGCTGAATGGCGCGAATCTCGTTGATATAGCGCCGAGACATTTCCTCAACCGAACCCAGGGGCGGTTCGGCACCGTTGGTGCCTGGCGCCTGGAGCGCAATGAAAGGTCGTGTGCTGTCGAGCGCGGTGCAAAGATCAACAAGGTAGGAAACGGTGCCACCCAGCCCACCGATGCAAAACAGTGGCGGGGATGACGACAAGTCACGCAAGGCAAATGCGCAGCTCGTGCGAGTGTTACTGAGAGGCACGGCCTCTGCGGCGACGTGAGGCGTTGGCGTGCCGGGCTGGGAACCAGCGGTCTCGTGGCCTGATGCCTCATATTGTTTGATCAGCCGAACAGCCAGTTCATCGAGTGTGGTAGTCCCTACCAGTGTCGTTACCGGGATGGTGATACCGAGACTTCGCTCCAGATAGCTGGTCAAGTCCATCGCGACGAGCGAGTCGAGTCCCAGGTCGTCCAGCCTGGTATCCTCCGAAGGCCGACCACCGCCTGTCAAACGCACTATTTCCTTGGCGATGTGGTCGATCAGGGCGAATCGACTGTCAGCGTCATTGCCCATTAAGGTCAACGTTTCGTCGAAAGCCACAGGACTGAGCTCCCAGGCCTGTTCGACCTCAAGTTGCTGCTTCAGGTAACGTTTCTGGCAGGCTTGGCGTGCCAGCTTACCGCTCGAGGTCTTATCGATGCTGCCCGTTTTGATCAAGACGATGTCCTGCGCTTGCAACTGGGAATGGGCACTCAGAGCACAGCGTATGGCATCCAGCACAGAGGCAAGGGTTTGCTGGCGCTCCGTCTCATCGGGCAGATGACGCGCGTCTACCTCAGCGATGATCGTCAGCCGCTGCTGGGTGTCTCGTTCACAGGAAAAGACGATCACAGCTCCAGGTCGTATCCTGGCATGGCTCTGCTCAATCGCTAATTCAAGGTCTTGGGGGTAGTAGTTACGTCCGCGAAGGATGATCAGATCTTTGATCCGCCCGGTGACATAAAGATGACCATCCTCCAGGCAGCCCAAGTCCCCCGTCCTCAGCCAGGTGCGATTGGGGTCCTGGTCGAGGGTGGCCGCGAATGTGGCTTCGGTATCGGCCGGCTTGTTCCAGTAACCGGTGGCCACATGAGGGCCTCGTACCCATATTTCGCCAATCTCACCCACCTGCACGAGTTGGCGCGAGTCCGGATGCACGATGCTGACCTGAACGTCGTGCAACGGCCTGCCACAGGAGGTGAACGGTATGGCTTGCGGATGGGACGGTTGGACTGGCGTGAAGCGATTATGCTTGAGGGCTTCGCCATCAATGAAAAGGGTTCGCGGTGTCTCAGAGGCAGGACCTGCGGCCACGGCAACCACTGCTTCGGCCAAGCCATACGCTGGCACCATGCAGTTTCTGCTCAAACCTTGTTTGCCAAAGGCCTGAAGAAAGCGTTCAACACTGGCGTGACGCACAGGTTCGGCGCCCACGATGCAGCTTCTGAGACTGCTGAGGTCGAGCGCATCTCGGTCGACCCCGACAATTTTGCGTACAGCGATGTCGAGTGCGAAATTCGGAACGAATGTATCGGTGGCGCGGTATCGGCTGATCGTCGACAACCAGACCGCCGGGCGACGCATAAAGTCCAGAGGCGACATAAGTACGGAGCGACCGCCACTGATGACCGGGAGCAGGACCCCACCCATCAGGCCGAGGTCATGATAAAACGGGGTCCAGGAGACCACCGTACGATCAGGTCCTTGTTCGACTTGCGCTTCCATTTCTGCCTGGATCATCCGCATGTTGGCAATGATGTTGCCATGACTCAGGATGACCCCCTTGGGCCTTGATGTAGAGCCTGAAGTATATTGGATAATCGCCGGGTGCCGGGGCGTTAGCCCCAGTGCTTTGAACATAGGGGAAGTCTCACCCTGGCACAGGGTGTCGACGGCCAGCCATGGCAGTTTCGCTAATTGAGGGGCGAAGGCCAGCATGGGCTTTGCCAGCTCAAGAATCGTGCTGCTGGTGAGTACCACCGCAGGGGCTGCATCGGCGACGATGGTCATGAGGCGTGCCAAGGTACGCTCGATCCGGGAAGGCTCTGGCGGATAGGCGGGAATAGCGGTGGCCCCGGCGTACAGGGCGCCGTGCAGGGCGGCAATAAAATCGAGCCCGGGCCAGAATAGCAATAACACCCTGGTATCTTGCCCAAACTGCTCGTCCAGGGATTGCGCGATGACTCGGGCCCGACGGTCGAGCTCGGCGTAGCTGAAGCCAATCTCGGATTGATTGGCGTTGTCGAGGAAAATATGGACCTGTTTGTCGGGTGATTGTCCAGCACGTTCACGCAGGTAAACGTCCAGCGAGGGATAGGCGTTATCCATGTAGCCTCCGTATTCCATCGTCAGGAGCCCAAGCATTCATCCAGCATAAAATCAATGACTTGAATGCTTCGCACGCCAAACTTGGTGACTACATGTTGCCGCCGGGCCGGCTCTGGATCTACTGTCATAGTTGACAGTTTTTTATAACCAATTGAAATTCCATCAATAATCAAAGTGTCCAAAGGCCAGTGGCCAAACTGCGAGCACAGTGACTCGCAGCGCCCTTCAGACAGGCGAGTCAAGTCACGCTTCAACTCAAGGGGGCAGCGAACCTGGAATGGACCGGTGCTCCCGGTCCACTCCATTGATCACTGGTGATCAGCCCGCCGCGACCACGGTGATTTCCACCAGCAGGTCCGGCGCGGCCAGGCGCGATTCGACGGTGGCACGGGCAGGCGCGTGGCCTTCGGGTGCCCAGGCGTCCCACACCTCGTTCATGCCGGCGAAGTCGGCCTGGATGTCCGACAGCCAGACCTGGGCGGTGAGGATACGGGTTTTGTCCAGGCCGGCCTGGGCCAGGAAATTGTCGATCTTGGCCAGCACCTGGGCGGTCTGGCCCTTGATGTCCTGGGTGCGGTCGGTGGCGGTCTGGCCGCCGAGAAAGGTGAAGCCGTTGCATTGAACGACGCGGCTCATGCGTTGATTGGTTTCGATGCGTTTGATTTCCAGCATGTGAACTCCTTATGGGTGTGCGATGGTTGAAGCGGATTGAAAAGATCCCGGCGGCGCGCTGGCCGCCGGGTTGAAACGGTCGATGGCGAAGGGTTCCAGTGAAATGTCCGAGTGTTCGCCGAGAATCAGTTGGGCCAGGCGTTTACCAGTGCCGGGGCCCATCTGAAAGCCGCTGCCGCAAAACCCGAATGAATAACTCAGGTTACTGGCCTTGCGACTGGCGCCGATCACCGGCAGGTCATCGGCGGTGAAGGCTTCGACCCCGGCCCAGACGCGGTTGACGCCCAAGTGTCGCAAATGCGGAAACAAGTCGGTGACCGTGCGCGCGCTGCTGCCCAGGCGTTCCATCTCGACCTCGCCATGGCGCGCGAGAAAATCCAGGGAGCCGACCAGCTTGCCGCCGATCACTACCGTACCATTGGCGAACTGTTTGAACGACAGTGCGCGTGATGTGGCACCCAGCACCGGGACACAGAACGGCGCAACGCGATGGGTGACCATCAGCATCAGGCCTTCCGGGTGCACGGGCACGGGCTCGCCGATCTGCGCCGCCAGCCCTCCGGCCCAGGCGCCCGCCGTGACCACCAAGTGCTCGGCGCTGAAATGGCCTGCGGCTGTGCTCACCCGCCACTGGGTTCCGGTCTGCTCGATCCGTTGCGCCGGGGTGTTTTCGTGAATCCGCACCCCGCGCTGTTGCGCAGCCAGGCGAAACGCGGTGACGGTCTTGAACGGCACCGCATAACCATCGTCCTTGACCCAGATACCGCCCGTCACATGCCGTGCCACGGTCGGCACTGTGTCGAATACCTGTTGTTGATCGACCAACACTTCATGGCTGAAACCCAGCGCCTGCAGTTGTTCGACCCGCAGCCGGCACTCCTGCAGATCGGCCTGGCTCTCCGCCAGCTTGAGCTGGCCGCTGGGGACAAAACCGCCGTCGTCGCCCAGAGTATTTTTCAGCTCATGCCACAGATCGCGCGAGGCCAGGGCCAAGGGAATTTCCGCAACGTGTCGGCCCAGGGTGCGTACGCCACCGGCATTGACGCCGGAGGCATGGCGCCCGCAATACTCCGCTTCCAGCACGGTCACCTTGACCCCCGCTTGCGCCAGGTACAACGCGGTGCTCAGGCCATGGATGCCACCGCCGATCACCAGCACGTCGGCCTGGCGCTTGCTCGACTCACTCACCGGCCAGTTCCCCCAAGGTGATGGGCTTGATCGGCGGACGAATGCGGTAATACCCCACCTCCGCCGCCGATACGCCGCGGGCCTTGGCAATGACTTCGGTCACGGTCAGGCCGCACAGGCGCCCCTGACACGGCCCCATGCCACAACGACCGAATGACTTGGCCTGATTCGGACCGGCGCAACCCAGGGCGACAAAGCTGCGCAGTTCACCCGCCGTCACTTCTTCGCAGCGGCAGACCATCACTTCATCGGCCGGAATGCGATTGGGTTCCTTTGGTTGATACAGCGCGTCGAGAAACGGCCGAATCCGCAGGTTGGCCTCCAGTTGTACGCGCAACGGCCGGGCCTGGTTATCACGCTCGGCGTTGCTGATGCGCTTGAGCTGCGCGGCAATCCCCAGTGCCGCCAGCTGCCCCTGCACTGCCGCTGCCTGGGCGCCACCGATGCCGGCACCGTCGCCGGCAACGTAGACCCCCGGCACATCGAGTTCGCCCCAGGCATCGGTGACCGGGCGGAAACACAGCTGATCCAGGTCCCACTCATGCCGGGCGCGCAAGGCCTGGCTGAACTGGATATTCGGCACCACGCCCTGGTGCAACAGCACACAACGGGTGTCGATGCGCTGCGCCTTGCCGGAGGCGCTGAAGGTCAGCGCCCGGGCCGCCTCCTCGCCCTCCACCGCCAGGTGTTCGGCACCGGTGTGATGAGCGATCCCGGCACTGCGCAAGCTGCGCATCAGTTCCAGTCCCTTGCGCAAATACGGCCAGGCGCGCAGCGCGGCAAACAGGTGGCGGCGGGCACGCCAGTAATCTTCGGGCCGCGTGGTGTCGACCAGGGCCTTGATTGTCACGCCGGCCCGCAGGTACTGCCAGCCGAGCAAATACAGGAGCGGGCCGCAACCGGCCAGGACCACCGGTTCGCTCGGGGCCAGGCCGGCGCTTTTCAGCAGGATCTGCGCCGCGCCGGCGCTCATCACCCCGGGCAAGGTCCAGCCGGCAATCGGAAACGGCCGCTCCATGGTGCCGGTCGCCAGCACCACACCTTGGCGTCCAGGGTATACAGCCGACCTTCGCGCAGGTAGCTGACCTGATGCTCCCGGGTCACTTGCCACACCGACGCGCCTTTTTCATAACGCACGCTCGAGGAGGCCAGGGCCTGGGCCAGCTGATTGCCGTGGGCGTAATCCGGCCCCAGCAGGTCCCGGCGGGACAGCGGCGCCAGGGTGATACCCCGGTAAATCTGGCCACCCGGGCTGCCCTGCTCATCCAGCAACACCACCTGCAAGCCCATCCCGGCCATCCGCGTCGCGGCCGCCATGCCGGCCGCGCCGGCGCCAATCACCACCACCTCCACGCTTTCACGGTTCATGACTGCACCTCCACGACCTGGACATTCAGCGGTTGATAGATCAAATCCCGAGCCCCTTCCTGGGAACGGATACGCATGCCGTCAACCGCTTCGATCAGGCAGCTCTGGCGGTTGGGAACACCGTCGATCTCCACCAGGCATTCGAAGCACACGCCCATCATGCAGTACGGCGCCCGGGGCGACTCGCTGACCGGCGTGGCGCGAAAGCGGCTGATGCCGGACATCAGCAAGGCCGCCGCGACGCTGATGCCGGCGGGCACGTTCAGCGGTTGATCGTTGAAGGTCAGGCTCACCGTCCGCGTCGCCCTGACCTCACTCATGACCGGTTGAAACAGCGGATCAGTGCGCATGTGAAAACACCTTGTCAGTTAGAAAACGATCACCGCAAAACACCTCAAGCTCCTCAGGTCGAGCGCCGCCCATGATCCACGGCGCGATGCGCAGGGCATGGGCGGCGGCCAGGGTCACGCCGCTGTGGCAGGTGACCACGAAGGCGCCCGGGTGCGCGCTGGATTGCTGGTAGATGGGCAAGCCGTCCGGGCTCAACACCCGCAATGCGCCCCAGGCCCGCACCAGCCGCACATCGCGCAGCAAGGGAAAGGTCGCCACACCACGTCTGGCGATCGCGGCCAGAACCTCGGTGGAGGTGCCGTCATCGAAGCCCACCTCCTCCATCGAATCCCCCAGCTGCACGGTGCCTTCGTCGGTCTGGCGGACGTTGAGGGTCGGATATTCGAGAAAGGGCCGCAGCCGTTCGCTGATCAACACCTGTCCGCGATTGGGCGCCACCGGTGCATACAGCCCCACCTGCCGCGCCAGCGCCGCATTGCCCAGCCCGGCGGCCAGGACTATGCGTGGCGCGACGAAACTGCGCTGCCCGGCCTTGACCCGAAACTCGCCGGGGGCGCAGTCGATGCGATCGACCTGCACGCCGCCATGCATCTGCGCGCCCTTGGCTTGCGCCGAGGTATGCAGCGCCCGCAGCAGTTTCAACGGATTGACGTGGCCGTCCTGCGGGGTGTAACTGGCGCCGATCACTTTGGGTCCGATCAATGGCAACCGCGCTTTCACTTCGGCGGCGTCCAGCATCTCGTACGGGTAATCGCCCAGCGCATCCTGCAATATCTGCAATCGCGACTGGCGCTCCAGCAGTTCTTCGTCGCTGAAGCACATGTGGAAACCACCGGGCTGCTTGAGCTGCACGTCGACCCCGCTGTCGGCCAGCAGCGCTTGCGCGAACGCCGGCCAGCGGCTCGCCGAAGAGCGGGTCCAGCGCGCGTAATCCGGCAGGTCATGGCCTTTGCCCTGGACCCAGACCAGGCCGAAATTGCCTCGGGACGCACGAAACGCATCGTCGCCCTGATCGAGCACCACGGTGTCGACACCGCTGCGGGCCAAGCCATAGGCCACCGCCGTGCCCACCAGCCCGCCGCCGACCACAATCACATCCGACTGCACGACCTTGAGTCTGTCCTGGCTCATTTGCCTTCTCCGATCAATACCCGATCCAGCCCGACCATGCGATCCAGCACCAGCATCAACACCAGGGTGCCGACGATCAGCACCGTGGAGACGGCGGTGATCAACGGATCGATGGTCTGGGAAATCTGGTTGTACATGGCCACCGGCAAGGTGGTGGTGCCGGGCGTGGCGACGAACACGGTCATGGTCAGTTCGTCGAAGCTCTGGATGAAGGCCAGCATCCAGCCGCCGATCACGCCGGTGCGAATCCGTGGCAGGACCACCCGGTGAAAGGCGGTCCAGCGCCGCGCCCCCAGGGACAAGGCAGCCTGTTCGATGTCGCGCTCCAGGCCGATGGTCGAGGCCAGCGTCAGCCGCAAGGCATAGGGCAGCACCACGATCACATGGGTGATGCTCAGGGCCCAGAAGGACCCGCCGATCTGCGCCATAGAGAAAAACCGCAGGAACGCAATGCCCAGCACCACCGAGGGAATCATCAGCGGCGACAGCAGGAAACCGGTCAGTGCGCCGCGCCCCGGAAACTCGTAACGGCTGATCGCCAGTGCCGCCGGGACTGCCAGCAACGTGGCGACGGTGGCCGAGACCAGGCCCAGCTTGAGCGACAGGAAAAACGCATCGAGCATCTCCTGGTTCTCCAGCAACGCCCGGAACCACCGCAACGACAGGCCGTCGGTGGGCAGCGACAGGTAGCCCTTGTCGGTGAACGCCATCGCCATCACCACCAGCAGCGGCGCGACGATGAAGGTGATGAAGAGCAAATGGAACAGCAGCGAGAAAAATCCGTTCTTGTGCATGGCGGCTTACTCGAAGACTTGCTTGAAGCGGCGCTCGGCCAGCTTGCTGCAACCCAGGATGATGATCAGGTTGGCGACCAGCAGGAGCATCGCGATGGCGGCACCGAGGGGCCAGTTGAGGGTGCCGAGGAACTCGTCGTAGGCCGCCGTCGCCACCACTTTCAAGCGTCGCCCGCCGATGATCGCAGGGGTCGCGAAGGCTGACGCCGCCAGGGCGAAGACAATGATCGAGCCGGAGAGAATGCCGGGCATGATCTGCGGCAGGATGATTCGGCGGAACACCGTCAGGCGCGACGCGCCAAGGGACAACCCGGCCCATTCCACCTGCAGATCCAGGCGCTGCAGGGTGGCCCACACGGCAATCACCATGAACGGCACCAGCACATGGGTCAGGGCGATGATCACGCCGACCTGGGTGAACAGCATCTTCACCGGCTGTTCGGTCATCCCCAACGCCTGCAAGGCATCGTTGATCAGGCCGTTGTTGCCCAGCAGGATCGCCCAGCCGAGCGTGCGCACCACCACCGAGATCAGCAGCGGCCCCAGCACCACCAGCAGAAACATCGAACGCCAGCGCGGCGCCATGCGCGCAATGATGATGGTTTCCGGCACCCCGAGCAGCACGCAGAGGACGGTGACCGCCAGCGCCATGCCGCCGGTGCGCAGGAAGATTTCGTGGAAGTAGCCGTCCTTGAACACTTCCAGGTAATTGCCCAGGCTGTAGACCGGCAACACGCCTTCGGTGTCGCTGAACAGGTTGAGCGACAGCAGCGCGGTCAACAGCAGCGGCACCAGCAACAGCGCGACGAACACCAGCATCGCCGGACCGCTGAGCAACCACGGCGCAACACCGACGCGCTCGGCATCATACCTGGCCATGGGCGACCTCCCGATCCAGCAGGCGCAGGTAGTCGTCGGACCAGTCCAACCCGACTTCACTGTTTTCATCCGGCGGTGGCGTGCCCAGGTTGGGCTGGGTCATGTGCACCACGCCGAAGCTGGTTTCCACCGCGATCAGCCACAGGTTGCCGAGGAACACCCGCAAGCGCACGCGCCCGATCAAACGGCCCGTGCCCAGCTGGGTCAGGCGGATTTTTTCCGGACGGATATAGACGTTGACGTCGTTGCCCAGGGAGCGATCTTCGTGGGGCACGTGCAACAGCGTGTCCTTGACCTGCACATGGCAGCACCGATCGTTGCGGGTTTGCACCGCGCCGGCGAAGGCGTTGGTCTTGCCCAGGAACGCCGAGGCGAATGGCGAGTGCGGCCGTTCGTAGGCTTCGTAGGGCGTATCGATCTGCACGATCCGGCCTTTTTGCATCACGGCGATGCGGTCGCTCATGGTCATGGCCTCGACCTGGTCGTGGGTCACCAGAATCGTGGTGATGCCCAGGTCGCGCTGGATCGCCCGGCAATTCGATGTGCATCTCTTCGCGCAGCTTGGCGTCGAGGTTGGACATGGGCTCGTCGAGCAGCAACAGGTTCGGTCGAATCGCCAGGGCCCGGGCGATGGCGACCCGTTGCCGCTGCCCGCCGGACAGCGCCTTGGGATAACGCTCGCCGAGACCGCCAAGGCGCACCAGGTCCAGCGCTTCATCGATGCGCTTGCTGCGCTCGGCCTTGGGCACGCCGCGCATCTCCAGGCCGAAACTGATGTTCTGCGCCACCGTCATGTGCGGGAACAACGCGTAGCTTTGAAAGACGATGCCCAGGCCGCGCTGCTCGGGACGCACATGGGTGATGTCGCGCCCATCGAGGACGATGCGCCCTTCGGTGGGCTGGACGAAGCCGGCGATGGATTGCAGGGTGGTGGTCTTGCCGCAGCCGGAAGGGCCGAGCAAGGCGATGAATTCGCCGTGGCGGACTTCCAGGTTCAAACCGTCGATGGCCCTGAAACTGCCATAGGTCTTGACGATGCCTTCAAGGGTGAGAAATGCCATGGGCTTGCCACGCAGGCGCGGGCCTGCGTCTCCAGAAAGAGGTCGGGAAGGATCGGAGCCAGTGCGCGGCTAGCGTTCGACCGTGCGGTTCCAGCGCGTCGTCCATTCGCTGCGCTGCTGGTTGATCGTGTCCCAATCGACCTTGATCAGCGCGTTGACCTTCTCCGGGCCATAGGGCATGCGCGCGGCGATGTCCGGTGCGAGGGTGACGGTCTGATTGACCGGGGCGAAGCCGTTTTCCCGGGCCTGGATGGTCTGCACTTCAGGCGACAGCACGTACTGGATGAATTGCTGCGACAGTTCCGGCTGCGCGTTGGGCGTGATGCCGCAGGCGGCGATCTGCAAGGCGATGCCGCCCTCTTTCGGGTAGATGAATTTCAGCGGAAAACCGGTGCCCTGCAACGCCACCGCACGACCGCTGCCGTACACCGCCATGACCACGTCGCCGTTCTGCATCATGCCGTCCATCTCGCCCGGCGCCGAGACCCAGGCCAGGACGTTGGGGCCGATTTCGTCTTTCAGCGCCTTGAAGCCCGGGTCGATATTCTTTTCGCCACCGCCGCGCAGGCGGGCCATTTCCACCAGGGTGTGCAGGCCATAGGTGTTGGTCACCGGCGGCATGCCCAGCAGTTGCTTGTAGCGCGGGTCGGTGAGGTTTTCCCAGGAGTCCGGCGCGGCCCAGCCGCGCTTCTTGAACGCCTCTTCGTTGTAGCCGATGCCCGTGGCGACCACGCCGACCCCGGTCGCTTCAGGGCTGAGCCGAGCCAGCGGATAGAGGTCCTTGTAGACCGGTGCGTCGCTGAGTTTTTCGCACAGGCCCAGTTGCAGCGCCTGGTACATCGGCCCGTCGTCCATCATCGCGACGTTGATCTGCTGGCGCCCCTTCTGCGCTTGCAGTTTGGCCAGGGTTTCGGTGGAGTTGCCGGCGACGTACACCACTTTGACGTTGTGCTGCTTCTCGAACGCGGGGATGACTTTGGTCTTGTACATCTGCTCGGTGGAACCGCCGACTCCGGCGACATACAGCGTCGGCTCGGCGAACGCGGCGCCACTGCCCAGCCCGACAAGGGCGACAGCGACAGCAGTGGCAATGCGGGTCAGGGGGCGAAACGACGGCGTGATCAAGGTCGATTTATAGTTATTCACAGACTATCTCCGAAGTGCGTGGGGCAGATCGAACAATGCGTCAGTTGCTTCGGCGTCAATCGAAGCCATGCAGCGCGCTGCATGTTCCCGGTGAATACATCACGGGATGGCGCATCTTCATGTGCGCTATGGGTTGCTGGTCTGGAGTATTGCGAGGCACTATCCATGTGGTCAAATCACAATATCCGGGTTAGTTATTCATATTTGATATGGAAGGTCGGGATGAACCTCAGGCAGATCGAAGCATTCCGCAGCGTCATGCGCTTGGGCTCCATGACCGCCGCGGCAGAAGTGCTGTACACCTCGCAGCCCAACGTCAGCCGGCTGATAGCCCAGCTGGAACTGAGCACCGGGCTGACCCTGTTCAAGCGCGCAGGCGTGCGGCTGATCCCGACGCAGGAGGGGCAGGCGTTTTTTCATGAGGTGGAACGCGCCTATGTCGGCCTCGACAGCCTCAAGCACTCGGCGAAGAACATCCGCAACCTGGGCACCGGACGCTTGCGCGTCGCGGCGGTGCCTTCGACCGGCATGAGCGTATTGCCCGGGGTAATCAAACACTTCACCGATACTCGCCCGGAGCTCACGGTGTCATTGCACGTGAACTCCTCGCCCACCGTGGAGCAATGGGTCAAATCGCAGTTCTGCGACATCGGCATCGTGGTGCACCCCGGCGACGTCAACAGCCAACAGGTCGAGTTGCTCGCCGAGATAGCGGCCGTGTGCGTGTTGCCTCGCTCACACCCGCTGGCTGAACGCGCGCAGATCACCTTCGCCGACCTCGAAGGGCAACCGTTCATTTCGCTCTGTCATGGCGATGGCACCCGCTCGTTGGTCGATGGTTTGTTCGAGCAGGCAGGCGTCGAGCGGGTGATGGCCGTCGAAGCGCAGTACAGCGCAATCAATTGCGAAATGGTCGCGCTGGGCATGGGCATCACCCTCGCCCACCCATTGGTGGCCAAGGATTATCGGCATCGGGACATCGTGATCAGACCGTTCAGGCCGGACATCCTGCTGCCGACCTACGTGATCTGGCCGAGCGCGCCAACCCGCACGCGACTGGCCGAGGAATTTGTCGATACGCTGAAGGGGTATTACAGGGACGCTGTCGACGCCGTTTAAAAGCACGCCGAACCTGCGCCCCTCCGGTCATTTCACATTGTTGCGACCATGGCCATGAGTCGACTCGCACCTGCCATTCGCCGGGTGTCGGTAAAAGGTGTCCACTTATGACCACCTTCTATCGCCAACGGCTGGCCGACCAGACGGAGCTTGCCGTCTCTGACCTTTTGCACGGAGCCATCGACTCGATACTGACCGGGCGTCATGCCGAACCAGCGGATGCACGCTTTGTGGAAACTGCTATGGTCGTGGAACCCGAGCGCGTGGGTCACGTGCTTCATATTGAAATGGGAATACCGCAGGTAGAAGTCGGCCAACTGCCGACGCACATCGTTGAGCACGTCCTTGAACTGCGCGCCATCCTTCTCCAGTGCCCGTTGCAACGTGCGCTTGCTGATGTTCAGCGCAGTGGCTATCGATTCCATATCACACTGCCCCTGCCCCTGACTCAGGCGTTCGGTGATCAATGCCCGAATCCTGCAGACAATGGTGAAGCCGTACAGCTGGTCCAGCTGAGCTTCGGCAAAACTGTCATGCAGTACAGCCAGCGACTCGTTGGCCATGCTCAACGGACGCAGAAGCTCCTGGCCATCGAACAGGATGCTGTCGTAGGCCGCCCCGAAACGCAGTTCATTGCCAAACAGCCGCTGATGCTCCGAGATGTCTTCAGGCTCCGGATAGGTAAACTCCACGCGTAACGGTTTCGGCAACCTGCCGCCCGTCAGCCAATTACAGAATCCCAGCAGCGACGCGAGTCCGGCATCGCTGTACTGCCGCGGCTTGACCGAGTCGCATTGGTGATCCAGCCCGGCCAGTCGGAAATTCTGCCCTTCCTGCCCCAAAAACAGGCTGAGGCCAGAGCTGATCAATGGGCTGAAACGCACCAGGCGTTCGAGCGCCCGCTTCAGGTTCATGCTGGACATCATCGAGTACCCCACGACCTGGAAGTTACCCGGATGTACATGGTCGTAGGCTTTCAGTCCAATATTCGCATCACCAGACGCCTGCGCTGCCAACGCCCAAAGACGGTAGATGACACTTCGTTCATAGAAGGCATGCTGCTGGCTCAGAACTGCCAGATTCAGCCCCGCTTCCCGGGATAATTCGATCACATCCAAGCCTTCAGCCGAGAGCGTATTCACCAACACATTGGTATAGCCTGTACCCACTCTATACATGACGACCTCAAAAACCTGTTGAACCACGCTTTCTTTCGTGAACCATTGAATTTGCTGTGAAATTCATCTTAATGGCCATTCATTACAAGGCCGTTATGCTTGATGTCAAAGACGACCCACGGCCAGCGTAGACCCGAAATCCCGATGTCGCCAAAATAAGCCACAATCAGCGATCCAGACGGCTTTTTTGAAGCGAGCCTGCTCGAAAAAAAGTTCGATAATCGGCGGATTTGATTGATTGACTGTGTACAAATCCGAACTGGCTCCACCTGAAAACATCCCTGGCTCCACGTGAACGCATCCCCCCGTAGGAGCTGTCTCGCGAAGCGAGGCTGCGATCTTTTGATCTTGCCTCCCAGCGATCCCGAGAAGACCCAAAGATCAGGGCTGGCGCGCAGCGCTGCGAGTCCCGGCAAACGCGCTAGTGCCCAGCCAGCGCCACAGGTTTTGCGCATCCTGCGCGGCGCCGTCGACCCGCAGCTCTTTCGACTGAAGCACCTCCTGCGGAGTGCGGTCGCCGGTCCACACCTCGGTCAGCGCGCGCACGCTGGAGTCCACGTCGAGCGTCAGTTCGCGACCGGGGTCGTCGCGGCACAGGTCTGCCACTCCCGCTTCGACCACGAGCCACCACACTCGCTCGCCGGGCCGCGCGTCGCGGAAATTGAAATGGATCACCACCGGTCGGGACGGGAAGGTTTCGATGCGCACGAACCGGCGCACGTCCCACATCAGCAGGCCCGCGTCGAGTTCGTCTTCACGAAGGCGACTGCCGATCCAGCGCGCGCCCCAATGGCCAGCGCCATGATGATCGGGCGCAATTCCTCGCCCGCCTCGGTCAGGCTGTACTCCCAGACTTTGCCGGCGGCCGTGCGATGCACCACGCCGATTTCTTCCAGGTGGCGCAGCCGCTGGGCCAGCAGGCCGGTGGACATCCGGGGCACGCCGCGGTGCAGTTCGTTGAAGCGCTTGCTGCCGCACAGCAGCTCGCGCACCGACCAAAGGTGTCCAGCGCTCGCACAGGGCCTGCGCACCGCGCGCGACCGTGCAAAACTGACCATAGTTCTCTTCCATCAGCGGACTCCGCAACTGCAACGCTTCAGATTCTGAACTGGCCCCGGGACTTTCCCACGCGCACGCTGAAGCCTTCGCAAGCCAATCGCTAAAGGAGAACGCCATGACCAAGGTAGCCATCATTCAGCGCCCGCCCGTGCTGCTTCGATCGCAGCGCGACAATCGCCCGGGCCGTGCAATCGGTCGCCGAAGCTGCGGCGGCGGGCGCCTCGCTGATCGTTTTGCCCGAATCCTTCATACCAGGTTACCCGTCATGGATCTGGCGGCTGGCGGCTGGAAAGGACGGGGCTGTCATGGGCCAGTTGCACACGCGGCTGCTGGCCAACGCCGTCGATATCGCGAACGGTGACCTCAGCCCGTTGTGCGAGGCCGCCAGCGCTCACGCCGTGACGATCGTGTGCGGTATCGATGAATGCGACCGGCGCAATGGCGGCGGTACGCTCTACAACAGCGTAGTCGTAATCGGCCCCGACGGCGAAGTGCTCAACCGCCACCGCAAGCTGATGCCAACCAATCCCGAGCGCATGGTGCATGGCTTCGGTGATGCATCCGGGTTGCGCACGGTCGATACACCGGTCGGCCGCGTGGGTACGCTCATCTGCTGGGAAAACTACATGCCGCTGGCCCGCTATTCCCTGTATGCCCAAGGGGTGGAGATCTACGTCGCCCCCACCTACGACACGGGCGACGGCTGGATCAGCACCCTGCGCCACATCGCACTCGAAGGCCGCTGTTGGGTGCTCGGCAGCGGCACCGTACTGCGCGGCAGTGACATCCCCGACGACTTTCCGGCCCGTGCGCAGCTGTTTGCCGATCCGGACGAATGGATCAACGACGGCGACTCGGTGGTGGTCAGTCCTCAAGGCCGGGTCGTGGCCGGTCCGTTGCACCGGGAGGCAGGCATTCTGTATGCGGACATCGACGTCGCACTCGTGGCACCCGCGCGACGGGCGCTCGACGTCACCGGGCACTACGCGCGTCCGGATATTTTCGAGCTGCAGGTACGACGCACGCCGGCGACAGCGGTGCGCTACATCGACGAGTGAAGTCAGGCAAGGTTCCGGCGATCCATGCCCTCTGCGGCGGTATCGCTTGACCAATGATCGAGGAGTCATGCAATGAACAATGAACGGTCGTACCAGGGCAGTTGTTTTTGCGGCGCAGTCGAATTCACCGTCCGCGGCGAGCCCGCCGCGATGGGCTATTGCCACTGCGAATCCTGTCGGCACTGGTCGGCAGGGCCAGTGAATGCCTTCACCCTGTGGAAACCCGAGGCGCTGCAAGTGACTCGGGGGGCCGACAATATCGGCACCTACAACAAGACAGCGCAGAGTTACCGCAAGTGGTGCAAGACGTGCGGCGGGCACCTCTTCACCGAACACCCGGGGATGGGGCTGATCGACGTGTATGCCGCGCTGATCCCGGAGCTCGCCTACTCGCCAGGCGTTCACGTGCACTATCAGGAGACCGTGCTGCGCATCAAGGATGGGTTGCCCAAGCTGAAGGATGTCCCCACGGAATTGGGGGGATCGGGCATCAGCCTGGCCGAATAGCGCGGGCAAGGTCGGCGTGCGGGCGATCAGTGACCCATCCGAATAATTCACTACGCCCGCGCTGTGCCCGGCTATGATTTACAGCATCCAGCCTCGCCAGCGGTAGCCGCTGCGACCCCGTCTCGCTTTTTCTTCCCCCGGGAGAAGCGTCATGCGTGTTAGCTATTGCTTCAGCGCAATCCTGCTCACCGTGCTGTCTTTGCCCGGCGGTTCGGACGAGGGCGGGTTCTTCATCACCCAGGCATTGGCCGCCACCCCCGAGGCCGGTGCCGCAGGCGCTGCGCCCGCACCCGAACCGACTGCACCGGCCGAGGCGGTCTTCAAGCCGGAAGAACTCGACCAGATGCTGGCGCCGCTGGCCTTGTTTCCGGACTCGTTACTGGCCCAAGTCCTGATGGCGGCGACTTATCCGGGCGATGTCGCCGACGCGGTGGCCTGGTCCAAGCGCACCCGACAGCAGCGGTGACGCCGCGGTGCGGCAAGTGGCGAATGAACCCTGGGATCCGAGCGTGCAATCGCTGGTCGCCTTCCCGGCAGCGCTGGTGATGCTGGGTCAGGATCCGGCCTGGGTACAGCGCGTGGGCGACGCCTTCCTCGCGCAGCCCAACGCCGTGATGGATTCGGTACAACGCCTGCGTCGCCAGGCGCAAGCCGCCGGCCACCTCGAATCCAACGCGCAACAGCGCGTCACCGTGCAGCCCGCCGTGCCGGCACCGGCACCGGCACCGACCAATTCGACCGTGGTGGTGCAGCAACCTGCGGCCACCCAGACCATCATCATCGAGCCGGCCCAGCCGCAGACCGTCTACGTGCCGAGCTACAACCCGAGCGTGGTCTACGGCACCTGGGCCTATCCGTCCTACCCGCCGGCGTACTACCCGCCACCGCCGGGTTACTACCTCGGCACCGCGCTCGCCGCCGGCCTCGCCTTCGGCGCTGGCGTGGCTATCGTCGACTCGCTCTGGGGCGACTGCGACTGGGGCCTGCGGCGACATCGACATCGACGGTCAACCGCTACAACAACATCAACACCAACCGCCAGATCAACGCCAACCAGAACAATTGGAAACACAACTCGATCAACCGTGACGGCGTACCCTACCGCGATAGTGTGAACCGCGAGCAGAATAGCCGGCGTCTGGCCGGCAGCGAACAGCGCGACGCTTTCCGCGGCCGCGATCCGGTGCGGGCCTCCGAGCGCG
>NZ_MULM01000154.1:0-67450 GCF_002029345.1 Pseudomonas sp. VI4.1 | reverse complement strand
CTCGCGATGGACGTTAACGATAACGCGTATTTTCTGAATAAACGCGTCGCCCTTGAGACCATCGCGAGCAAGCTCGCTCCTACAGGGGGGCCGGGGTTAGGCCTCGAGGCCGAGGATATCCCGCGCTACCGCTTCCGCAATCCGAATCCCATCGACACCCGCCGACAAAATCCCGCCCGCATAACCCGCGCCTTCACCCGCCGGAAACAGGCCTTTCACGTTCAGGCTCTGCATCGACTCGTTCCGGGTAATCCGCAGCGGCGACGAGGTGCGCGTTTCGATCCCGGTCAACACCGCGTCGTGCAGCGAGTAACCACGGATCTGCTTCTCGAACGCCGGCAAGGCTTCGCGGATGGCTTCGATGGCAAACGCCGGCAACGCCAGCGCCAGGTCACCCAAGGCAACCCCCGGCTTGTAGGACGGTTCGACACTGCCCAACTCGGTGGACGGCTTGCCGGCAATGAAGTCGCCGACCAGTTGCGCCGGCGCTTCGTAGTTGCTGCCGCCCAGCACAAAGGCATGGGATTCCAGACGCTCCTGCAGCTCGATCCCGGCCAGCGGGCCACCCGGATAATCGACTTCCGGGGTGATGCCGACAACGATCCCGGAGTTGGCGTTGCGCTCGTTGCGCGAGTACTGGCTCATGCCGTTGGTGACCACGCGCCCCGGCTCGGAGGTCGCCGCCACCACGGTGCCGCCCGGGCACATGCAGAAGCTGTAGACCGAACGTCCATTGCTGGCGTGGTGCACCAGTTTGTAGTCGGCGGCCCCGAGTTTCGGGTGGCCGGCGTACTTGCCCAGGCGCGCGCGGTCGATCAGCGACTGTGGGTGTTCGATGCGGAAACCCACCGAGAACGGCTTGGCTTCCATGAACACACCACGGGCGTGAAGCATGCGGAAAGTGTCCCGGGCGCTGTGGCCGAGCGCCAGAATCACATGTTTCGAATGGATCTGCTCGCCGCCGTTGAGTTCGACGCCGACCAGTTGGCCATCCTCGATCAAGACGTCAGTCACTCGCTGCTGGAAGCGCACTTCGCCGCCGAGGGCGCGAATTTGCTCACGCATGTTTTCCACGACACCGGTCAGACGGAACGTACCGATATGCGGTTTGCTGACGTAGAGGATTTCGTCCGGCGCACCGGCCTTGACGAACTCGTGCAGGACTTTGCGCCCGATGAACTTCGGATCCTTGATCTGGCTGTAGAGCTTGCCATCGGAGAACGTCCCCGCGCCGCCCTCGCCGAACTGCACGTTGGACTCGGGGTTGAGCACGCTCTTGCGCCACAGGCCCCAGGTATCCTTGGTGCGCTGGCGCACTTCGGTGCCGCGCTCGAGGATAATCGGCTTGAAGCCCATTTGCGCGAGCAACAGCCCGGCAAAAATCCCGCACGGACCGAAGCCTACGACAATCGGGCGCTGCTGCAGATCAGCCGGCGCCTGGCCCACCGGTTTGTAGCTGACATCCGGCGCCACGTTGACGTTACGGTCATCGGCGAACGTGTGCAGCACCGCCGCCTCATCGCGAACGTTGAGGTCGATGGTGTAGATGAAGCACAGTTCGGAGGACTTTTTGCGCGCATCGTAGCTGCGCTTGAACAAGGTGTAATCGAGCAGGTCATCACTGGCGATCCCCAGGCGCTGCACGATGGCAGGGCGCAGGTCTTCATCGGGATGGTCGATCGGCAGCTTGAGTTCGGTGATTCGTAACATGACGGGATCCGGTTCGCGGGGCGCACAACTGCGCCAAGGCGTATGAAACCGGTGATTATAAGCCCCAAAGGCGCATTCCAGTGAGGCTTAAACGATCAGTCGTCCCGGGATCCGCCGAAATACCCGCAGCCGCGCTGAACCTGGCCATTGATGCGCAGTTCCGCGCTCATGTGCTGGACGCTGCCGGTCTTGCTGTCGACGCAACGTTGCGGCGCGACCCACAGCTCGATGTGCTGCTTATTGGCTTCGGTGCTGAGGTTGAAGCGGCCATCGCCCAGTTGCTCTTCAACGTACGGCACCGCCAATGGCGGCTGACCGGCGCGGTCGATGATCATGCCTTTGGCGCTGACTTTAACGTTCCATTCGGGACCGTGGCCGGCAGCACGCAGGATCAACTTTTTGAAGTCGGGATCGTCACAGGCGGTGCCCGAACGCTCGACGCGGTACAGCTGCTGCAGATCGAGTCGGTTATTGGCGCCATCGGCAACGATCCGGCCACGCACGTCGGCGAACAACTTGCCCCTGGCATCGGCCAGCGTGGCGGCCTCTTGCAGGACGCTGGTGCCGCCGGTGTCGTTGACCACGTAACTGCGCTGCTCATTGCACGGCTGGAACAACAGCTTGCCGTCGGCCGCCGTCAACTGGCCCTGCATGCGGGTTTGTCCCGCGGAGGAGGTGCTTTCACGCGATCCATCGAGCAACTGGCACGCGGCGAACAGAGGAAGCAGGGCAACAAGGACTAAGGAACGGGCGACACGCATCTTTGGTTCTCCAGACAAGTGCCGCCACGTTACTCAGCCTGACCGTTCATCACAACCCCGCCGGCTTTTGATTTGGGTGCGCCGATCATTCTGTAGGAGCCGGCTTGCTG
Organism: Pseudomonas sp. VI4.1; assembly: GCF_002029345.1. Classification (NCBI taxonomy): domain Bacteria; kingdom Pseudomonadati; phylum Pseudomonadota; class Gammaproteobacteria; order Pseudomonadales; family Pseudomonadaceae; genus Pseudomonas; species Pseudomonas sp. VI4.1. The sequence goes on along the minus strand of NZ_MULM01000154.1, from coordinate 64,869 downwards.
GCGATGGCGATCTGAGGGCGCCATCGCGAGCAAGCCGGCTCCTACAGATTGTGCTGGTCTAGCCGACGTGAAAGGTCTGACCGGTTTGCAGGCCTTCTACGCTTTTGGCGTAGGCCAGTGCCACCTCTGCCGCCGGAACCGGCTTGTAACCGCGGAAGTACGGCGCGTACTTGTCCATGGCTTCGAGCAATACGTTGGGGCTCACCGAGTTGACGCGCAGTCCGCGGGGCAACTCGATCGCGGCGGCACGGACGAAGCTGTCGAGAGCGCCATTGACCAGGGCTGCCGAGGCGCCGCTGCGAATCGGGTCATGGCTGAGCACGCCGGTGGTGAACGTGAACGACGCGCCATCGTTGGCGAATTCGCGGCCGATCAGCAGCAGGTTGACCTGCCCCATCAATTTATCCTTCAGGCCCAGGGCAAAGCTGTCTTCGCTCATTTCGCTCAAGGGGGCGAAGGTCACGTTTCCGGCGGCGCACACCAGTGCATCGAACTTGCCGGTTTGCTCGAACAGTTGGCGAATCGAGGCGCTGTCGCTGATATCGACCTGTAGATCGCCGCTATTACGGCCGATGCGGATGATCTCGTGACGCTCGGACAGTTCTTTGTCGACGGCTGAACCGATAGTGCCGCCGGCGCCGATCAAAAGAATTTTCATGGTGCTGGTCCCCGAATGAGTTGAACGAGACCACAGTCTAGAGTGGTTTTTTCCATTGATAAGCGCGCTAATAGGCAACCTTTGGTTTTCAATTGGAAACAATCCATGAGCGAAATGGATGATCTGGCGGCGTTCGCGGTTTTGATCGAAGCGGGGAGTTTCACCCGGGCGGCGCAGCAACTGGGTTGCAGCAAGGGGCAGTTGTCCAAGCGCATCAGCCTGTTGGAATCGCGGTTTGGCGTGGTGCTGCTGCAACGGACGACGCGCCGCCTCAGTCTGACCGCGGCGGGCGCGGCATTGCTGCCACAAGCCCAGGCGCTCGTCGTCCAAGTGGAGCGGGCGCGTCAGGCGTTGGCGCGATTGAAGGACGATATGGCCGGCCCGGTGCGTATGACGGTTCCGGTATCGCTGGGGGAAACCTTCTTCGACGGCTTGTTGCTGGAGTTTTCTCACACCTATCCCGAAGTGCAAATCGAGCTCGACCTGAGCAATGACTATCGTGATCTGTCCCGCGACGGTTTCGATCTTGCGGTTCGCTCCGAGGTGGGCAATGACGAACGTCTGGTCGCCCGACCCCTGCTGGCCTGGCACGAGATGACCTGCGCGAGCCCGGGCTATCTCGAACAGTACGGCGAACCGTTGACGCCGCAAGCGCTCGCTGAACACCGCTGCCTGCTCAACAGTCATTACAGCGGCCGCGAAGAGTGGCTTTATCATCAGCAACATGAGTTATTGCGGGTTCGCGTGTCCGGCCCCTTCGCCAGCAACCATTACAGCCTGCTGAAGAAAGCGGCATTGGCCGGTGCCGGCATTGCGCGTTTGCCTTCCTATTTGCTGCAAACGGAATTGGCTGATGGCCGATTGCGCTGGCTCCTGCGCGATTATCAAACCCGCAGAATGCCGATGTATCTGGTGCATCCCTATCAGGGCGGGTTGCCCAAACGCACCCAGGTGCTGGCGGATTACTTGATCGACGGGTTCAAGCGCAGTGGCGAAGCGTTGGACCGGCTCTAACAACCCCCTGTAGGAGCCGGCTTGCCAGCGAACAGCGGTGGATCAGTCGACATCATCATTGGATGTGACGCCGCCTTCGCTGGCAAGCCAGCTCCTACAGGGGGTTCGCGGTGGTGTCGGAATAGGGGCGGGCATAAAAAAAACGGCCCGAAGGCCGTTTTTTTGGTTACCGCAAAGGCTCAACCACCCAGGTACGCTTCGCGCACTTTAGGATCGGTCAGCAACGCCTCGCCCGTGCCTTGCATCACCACCCGACCGTTTTCCAGAACGTACGCGCGATCGGCGATTTTCAACGCCTGGTTGGCGTTCTGCTCCACCAGGAACACCGTCACGCCATCCTTGCGCAGCTGTTCGATGATGTCGAAGATCTGCTGGATGATGATCGGCGCCAGACCCAGCGAAGGCTCGTCGAGCAGCAGCAGCTTGGGCTTGCTCATCAGCGCCCGGCCGATGGCGAGCATTTGCTGTTCGCCGCCGGACATGGTGCCGCCGCGCTGGGCAAAGCGTTCTTTCAGGCGTGGGAAAAGTCCGAGAACCTTGTCCATCTGTTCCTGATAGTCACTCTTGTTGGTGAAGAAACCGCCCATGGCGAGGTTTTCTTCCACGGTCAGGCGGGCAAACACCCGACGACCTTCCGGCACGACAGCGATGCTCTTGCGCATGATCTGCGCCGAGGTCTGCCCCACGAGCTCTTCGCCCATGTAGCGGATGCTGCCGCTGTGGGCCTGTGGCGAACCGCAGAGCGTCATCAGCAGGGTCGACTTGCCGGCACCGTTGGCACCGATCAGCGTCACGATTTCGCCCTGACGGATTTCCACGTTGACGCTGTGCAAGGCCTGGATCTTGCCGTAGAAGGTGGAAACGTTTTCGAATTGCAGCATTTACGCTTCCCCCAGGTAGGCTTTGATCACTTCAGGATTGTCGCGGATCTGTTCCGGCGTGCCGTCGGCCAGGGGAGTGCCCTGGTTGATCACGACGATGTGGTCGGAAATGCTCATGACCAGTTTCATGTCGTGTTCGATCAGCAGCACGGTGACGTTGTGCTCTTCACGCAGCATGCCGATCAGCGCTTTCAGGTCCTCGGTTTCCTTCGGGTTCAGGCCGGCGGCCGGTTCGTCGAGCATAAGGATCCGCGGGCGGGTCATCATGCAGCGAGCGATTTCCAGGCGACGTTGCTGACCGTAGGCCAGGGTGCCGGCCGGACGGTTGGCAAACGCCGTGAGGTTGACCTTGTCCAGCCAGTACTCGGCAAATTCCATGGCCTCGCGCTCGCTCTTGCGGAACCCCGGGGTTTTGAACAGGCCGGCCAGGAAGTTGGTGTTCAGGTGACGGTGCTGGGCGATCAACAGGTTCTCGACCGCCGTCATGTCCTTGAACAGCCGCACGTTCTGGAAGGTGCGCACCACGCCTTTGAGGGCGATCTTGTGGCCGGGCAAGCCTTCGATCGCCTGGCCGTCCAGCAGGATGCTGCCGCCACTCGGTTTGTAGAAACCGGTCAGGCAGTTGAAGACGGTGGTCTTGCCGGCGCCGTTAGGGCCGATCAGCGCCACCACCTGTTTTTCCTTCACGGTCAGGGCCACGCCATTGACCGCCAGCAAGCCGCCGAAGCGCATGCTCAGATTTTCGACTTTCAGGATCTCGCGGCTCATTTGCGCAGCTCCATGTGGGGACGTTGCATGGGCAGCAGGCCTTGAGGGCGCCAGATCATCATCAGCACCATCAAGGCGCCGAACATCAACATGCGGTACTCACTGAACTCACGCATCATTTCAGGCAACAGGATCATCACGACGGCGGCCAGGATCACGCCCAGCTGCGAGCCCATGCCACCCAATACCACGATGGCGAGAATGATCGCCGACTCGATGAAGGTGAAGGACTCCGGCGTTACCAGGCCCTGGCGCGCAGCGAAGAAGCTGCCGGCGAAACCGGCGAAGCTGGCGCCCAGGGTGAAGGCCGACAACTTGATGACCGTAGGATTGAGACCCAGCGCACGGCAGGCGATTTCATCTTCACGCAACGCTTCCCAGGCGCGACCCAGCGGCATGCGCAGCAGGCGGTTGATGACGAACAGCGCGGCCAGCGCGAGGAACAACGCAACCAGGTACAGGAAAATCACCTTGTTGATCGAGTTGTAGGCCAGGCCGAAGTACTCGTGGAAGGTCTGCATCCCTTCTGCCGCTTTACGCTCGAAGGTCAGGCCGAAGAACGTTGGCTTCTCGATGTTGCTGATGCCGTTCGGCCCCCCGGTGAGACCGGTCAGGTTACGCAGGAACAGACGGATGATTTCACCGAAACCCAGGGTCACGATCGCCAGGTAGTCACCGCGCAGGCGCAATACCGGGAAACCGAGCAGGAAGCCGAAGGTGGCCGCCATCAGGCCGGCGATCGGCAGGCAGATCCAGAAGCTCAGGCCGTAGTAGTGCGACAGCAACGCATAGCTGTAGGCGCCGACAGCGTAGAAGCCCACGTAACCCAGGTCGAGCAGGCCGGCCAGGCCGACCACGATGTTCAGGCCGAGGCCGAGCATCACGTAGATCAGCACCAGGGTGGCGATATCCACCGCCCCGCGAGAGCCGAAGAACGGCCAGACCAGGGCGCCGGCGATCAACGCGATGATGAACCAGCGCTGGGTGGTCGGCAGGGTCAGGAAGTGACTGGCCTTGGCCGGAATCAGCGGCATGCTTGGCGAGGAGCGCCAGGCCGAGCTGATCTGCTGGTCGAACAGCACCCGCAGGAACATCAATACCGAGCACACGGCGATGGTGATCAGCGTGGCGTCACTGGTGCCATGGACTTCGAGGTTGATGCCGACGATAGTCAGTTTCAGCCCCAGTACCGGATACGCCACAGCCCACACCAGCAAGGCGCTGAACAACGCCTGTTTAAGATTCCTAGTCATACTTTCTCAACCTCCGGACGGCCCAGCAGGCCGGTTGGCCGGAACAACAACACCAGAACCAGCAGGCCGAACGCCACGACGTCCTTGTACTGGTCGCCGAAGATATCGGCACCGAAAGCTTCCGCCACCCCCAGCACGATCCCGCCGAGCATCGCGCCGGGAATGCTGCCGATACCGCCCAGTACCGCGGCGGTGAAGGCCTTGAGGCCGACGAGGAAACCGGCGTTGGGGTTGATCACGCCGTATTGCATGCTCAACAGCACGGCCGCGATGGCCGCCAGTGCGGCACCGATGACGAAGGTCAGGGCGATGATGTTGTTGGTGTTGATGCCCAGGAGGTTGGCCATCTTGATGTCTTCGGCACAGGCGCGGCAGGCGCGACCCAGGCGAGAGCGGGAGATGAACATCGTCAGGCCGAGCATGGCGACGAAAGTCACCACGAACACCACGATTTGCATGTAGGAAATCAGCACTTCTTGTGCGCCACCTGGCCCGAAAGAAAAGTTGCCGGGGATCAGGTTGGGGATGGATTTGTCCTTGGAGTCTTGCGCCAGCAGAACCGTGTTCTGCAGGAAGATCGACATGCCGATGGCGGAAATCAGCGGGATCAGACGGTTGCTGCCGCGCAGGGGGCGGTAGGCGATCCGTTCGATGCTGTAGCCGTAGGCACTGGTGACGACGATGGTTGCGATGAAAGCGGCGGTCATCAACAGCGGAACACTGTCGAGTCCCATCATGGTCAGCCCGGCGATGGCGATGAACGCCACGTACGAACCGATCATGTACACCTCGCCGTGGGCGAAGTTGATCATTCCAATGATGCCGTAAACCATCGTATAGCCGATGGCGATCAGGGCATACGTGCTGCCAATGGTCAGACCATTAACCAGCTGTTGGAAAAAGTGATAGATGTCAGGCATTACAGCGCTCCTAAAAACCTGATACGCATTTCACTGGTGGAGTCATTTTCCCGCTCGAGCCCCATGGATCTGCACCCACTTCGAATTCGAGCTTGGCCAGCGAACCGCTGATGACGGTTTTGAGATTTTCAGGTGGGGAGACTGGCGGATCACGCCAGCGCGGCCCAATACGTTCGTAAAACAAAGCCCACGGCACGCCGTGGGCTTTGTTGGCAGTCAGTCAGGCAACGCCTTACTGAGGCTTGGCTTCAGTTTTTGGTTTGCCGAAGTGCCACTCGTAAACCACGAATTTGAAGTCTTTCAGGTCGCCCTTGTCGTCGAAGCTCAGGTCGCCGGTCGGCGTCTTGAAGGTGCCTTTGTGGATAGCTTCAGCCACTTTGGCCGTGTCTTCGGACTTGGCAGCCTTAATGGCGTCAGCGATGACGGTCACAGCCGAGTAGGACGGGAACACGAACGGACCGCTCGGGTCTTCCTTCTTGGCTTTGAACGCGTCAGCCAGGGCGATGTTGGCCGGATCCTGGTCGAAGGATTTCGGCAGGGTCACCAGCAGGCCTTCGGAAGCGTCCTTGGCGATCTGCGAAATCGAGTCGTTACCCACGCCTTCCGGACCCATGAACTTGGCTTTCAGGCCTTTTTCACTGGCTTGACGCAGGATCAGGCCCAGCTCCGGGTGGTAGCCGCCGTAGTAGACGAAGTCGACGTTGGCTTGCTTGAGCTTGGAGATCATCGACGAGAAGTCCTTGTCGCCGGCGTTGATGCCTTCGAACACGGCAACCTTGGTGCCTTTTTTCTCGAGGGTTTGTTTAACGGCGGTGGCGATGCCTTCACCGTATTGCTGTTTGTCGTGCAGAACAGCAACGATCTTCGGTTTTACGAAGTCGGCGATGTAGTTACCGGCGGCAGGGCCCTGGGCGCTGTCCAGGCCGATGGTGCGGAACACCATTTTGTAACCACGGGAAGTGATGTCCGGGCTGGTGGCAGCCGGGGTGATCATGATCACGCCTTCGTCTTCGTAGATGTCCGAAGCCGGTTGGGTGGAGCTGGAGCACAGGTGACCGACGACGAACTTGACGCCGTCGTTGACGACTTTGTTGGCCACTGCCACGGCTTGTTTCGGATCGCAGGCATCATCGTATTCAACGGCCTGGAGTTGCTTGCCGTCTACGCCGCCCTTGGCGTTGATCTGTTCGATGGCCATTTTTGCGCCACTGAATTGCATGTCGCCATACTGGGCTACAGGGCCGGTTTTAGGGCCGGCGATGCCGATCTTGATGGTGTCGGCTGCGAACGAATGGCTGGCCACCCCGGCCAGAACCATAGCGGCAAACAGTTTGGAAATCTGCTTAGTAGCCTTAGTCATAGTGCTCCACTCTTACTGTTGTAGTTTTTATAGTCCTGGCGCCGTAGCAGCAGAACCGGGTCAGATATCTTCGATACCCTCCGGAAATGCCCCCGGCAACTGTACCGGTACAGTGTAGAGCGCCGATTGTCAGCCTGGGAAGCTGGCGCCAGGGGGCAAAACCTGAGGGTGTCGCTTAATTGAAAGAAAAAGACAGAATCGCGGCGGGGGTTATAGCTGAAGTATCAGCAATCCTTGGCTTTCCTGCTGTTTTCGATCGGTCACTCATTTGCATCCGGGTTTTTCTGCCAGACCACCGACGTTATGATGACGACGACGATTTCTTTTCCGGATAGACCCATGACTCAAGAACCTAGCACCCTCTATGCCAAGCTGCTTGGTGAAACCGCATCTATTACCTGGAAGGAGCTGGAACCGTTCTTCGCCAAGGGTGCCCTGTTATGGGTCGATCCTGGCCTGGATTTGATCGTTGCCGCCGAGGCCGTGGCCACGGACGAGGGGGAGAAAGTGGCTGCCTGGCTGGCCGCCGACCAGCTCGCCAAGCTGTCTGAAACGCGGGCGCTGGATCTTTTCGAACGCGATCCCGAGCTGTGGGCAGTGGTCGTTTCGCCGTGGATTCTGATCCAGGAAAGGGCGACGAGCTGATAGTGCGCACATTATTGGTGCACTGCTTCGCCGGATAAAAGTGTGTAGGTGAGTAGCGTGATGGCATGTTGCCGTGAAGAAAGGCCACAGAAGGGTCTTGGCGAGGGTGACGTGCGCGTAACGGGAACAGTTTATTGCGCTGCCCTGGGGCTGCTTAATCGTTTCTGATTGTGAGCGAGACGATGGGTTTCGCGGCCAATATTTGACGGTCTTTAATCAAGAGGAAGCTAAATAATGTCAACCCTACCGCCGCTTGGATTTGCCGGGATTGGCCTGATGGGCTTGCCCCTGTGCCGACGCCTGCTGGCGGCGGGTTATCCGTTGACCGTGTGGAATCGCAATCCGGCCAAATGCGCGCCGCTGGTCGAGGCCGGCGCGCGACAGGTCGCCACGCCTGCCGAGTTGTGCCAGCACGCCGACGTGGTGATGTTATGCCTGGCGGACACTTCAGTCGTGCGCGAGGTGGTTTTTGGCGCGGCGGGGGTGGCGCAAGTGCGAAAAGCGGCCAACTGCTGGTGGATTTTTCCAGCCTGGAACCGGCCGCCACGCGGGAGATGGCGGCAGCGCTGGTCAGCCAGACCGGCATGAGCTGGCTGGACGCCCCAGTGTCCGGTGGCGTGGTCGGCGCGGAGGCCGGCAGCCTGGCGATCATGGTCGGCGGCGAAGCGGCGGATCTGGAGCGAGTTCGGCCGCTGCTGCTGAGCCTTGGTCAGCGCGTCACCCACATGGGCGCCGTCGGGGCAGGGCAGGTGACCAAGGCGTGCAATCAGATGATTGTCGCCTGCAATGCGCTGGTGATCGCCGAAGTGGTGGCGTTGGCCGAGCGTTCCGGCGTCGATGCCCGCCTGATCGCCGAGGCCCTGGCCGGCGGTTTCGCCGACTCCAGGCCCTTGCAGATACTCGCGCCGCAAATGGCCGAGAGTCGTTTCGAACCGGTCAAATGGCATGTTCGCACGTTGCTCAAGGACCTCGACGCCGCCGTGCAGTTTTCCCGTGAACAGGGCTCCGCCACGCCCATCAGCGGCTTGGCCGCGCAACTGATGCGCCTGCATGGGGGCCAGGGCTTTCTGGAAAAGGATCCGTCAACGCTGGTGCAGCTGTATCGCGAGCCAGGCTCGGAGGTCTGACTGCACTCAAGTGCTTGCGTTGGTTGATTTCGTTGCCTTTGGAAATAAATCGTTGCATGGGCCGCGCCTGCTGCCATGGGCAGGTATCAGCTTTACGAATAATTACAGACAGCTCCAGCGGGCCTGACTAGATTGCAGGCTCCGGGACAGTGATGTCCCAATAACAATAAAAGAGACGGACCCATGCAGAACTCGACCCAAGCGGCGAATGCCTGGCGCATTCTGTTCCTGCTGTTCCTGGCCAACCTGTTCAACTTCTTCGACCGCACCATTCCGGCCATCATCATCGAGCCGATCCGCATGGAATGGCACCTCAGCGACTTTCAGCTGGGGATCATCGGCACTGCATTCACCATCGTCTATGCCATCGCCGGCCTGCCGTTAGGGCGGATGGCCGATACCGGTTCGCGCAGCAAACTGATGGGCTGGGGCCTGGCGGCGTGGAGCGGGCTGACAGCCGTCAACGGCCTGGTGGGCAGCTTCTGGGGTTTCCTGATCGTGCGCATGGGCATCGGCATCGGCGAAGCCAGTTATGCGCCAGCGGCCAACTCGCTGATCGGCGACCTGTTCCCGGCCCACCGCCGTGCGCGAGCAATGGGCATTTTCATGCTCGGCCTGCCGCTGGGGCTGTTGCTCGCGTTCTTCACCATCGGCTGGATGGTCAAGGCGTTCGACAGCTGGCGTGCGCCATTCTTCATCGCGGCGGTGCCGGGGCTGATCCTGGCGGTCTTCATGTTCTTCATCAAGGAGCCCAAACGCGGCGCAGCGGAAAGCGTACAGGTCTCCCAGGAACGCGTGGACCGGCCAATCCGTCGCATACTGGCGGTCCCGACCTTCCTGTGGCTGGTGATGGCGGGGCTCTGTTTCAACTTCGCGACCTACGCCTGTAACTCGTTCCTGGTGCCGATGCTGCAACGCTATTTCCTGATGCCGCTGCAGGACGCCGCAGTGGCGACCGGGGTGATCGTCGGCGTCACCGGGTTGTTCGGCCTGACGCTGGGCGGCTGGGTCGCCGACAAGATCCACCAGCGCATCGCCAATGGTCGCCTGCTGTTTGCGGCCTTCAGCCTGATCATCTCGACGGTGTGCACGGGCTGGGCCCTGCATTCGGGGCGGATCGAGATCGGGGTGTTTGTGGCGGTGTTCAGTGTGGGCTGGTTGTTCGCCTATAACTTTTATACCTGCGTATACACCGCCATTCAGGACGTGGTCGAACCGCGCCTGCGGGCGACGGCCATGGCCCTGTTCTTTGCCGGGCTGTATCTGCTCGGCGGTGGATTGGGGCCGGTGGTAGTGGGGGCTCTGTCCGATCACTTTGCCCACGCCGCCATGCTCTCGGCCGGTGCCGAGCAGATGAGCGAGGCGTTCAAGGCGGTCGGCTTGCACGATGCGATGTACCTGATCCCGGTGGCGCTGTTCTTGACCATGGTGTTTCTGGTCCTGGCTTCGCGGTGTTTTGTGCGCGATGCCAAGCGGATGAAGGAAGGGTTGGTGGGGGTAACCGAGCCTGGGGTTTCTGCGGCGACTGCCTGATCGCCATGGCGGGCAAGCCCGCTCCCACAGTGTCCGTGTCGAGCACAAAATCCATGCACGCCACTGAACTTGTGGGAGCGGGCTTGCCCGAAGAGGTCATCAGCAACACCCTAACAATCAAGCAGACAAAAAAAGGCCCGCATCACTGCGGGCCTTCTTTTTCACCGGTGGAGCAGGGGCTTAACCTGCCACCAACACCCGGATCGCTTCCAGTCGCAACGCCGCCTTGTCCAGCATGGCCAAACCTTGCTCACGCTGTTTGCGCAGGGCAATCAGTTCGCTGTCGCGCACGGTCGGGTTGACCGCTTGCAACGCGGTCAGGCGCGCCAGTTCTTCGTCGGTATCGGCGGCCAGGCGCCGCTGTGCTTCGGCAACGCGCTCGGCGTGACGCGGGAAGATCTTCTCTTCGCCGGCGTTGATCCGTGGCGTCAGCTGGTCGCGCTGGGCCTGGATGAACTTGTTGGCGCTGGCGCGAGGCACGCTTTCCAGCTGGTCGTTCAGGGTTTCGAACGAGACCCGGGCCGACAGGTCGTTGCCATTGGCATCGAGCAGGCAGCGCAGGGCGGCTGGCGGCAGGTAACGGCCCAGTTGCAGCGAGCGCGGGGCAACCACTTCGCTGACATAGAGCAGTTCCAGCAACACGGTGCCAGGCTTGAGCGCCTTGTTCTTGATCAACGCCACGGCGGTGTTGCCCATGGAGCCGGACAGCACCAGGTCCATGCCGCCCTGCACCATCGGGTGTTCCCAGGTGATGAACTGCATGTCTTCGCGAGACAGCGCCTGGTTGCGGTCGTAGGTGATGGTGACGCCTTCGTCGTCGCCCAGCGGGAAGCTGGCGTCGAGCATTTTTTCGCTCGGCTTGAGGATCAGGGCGTTTTCCGAGTGGTCTTCGCTGTCGATACCGAAGGCGTCGAACAGGGTTTCCATATAAATCGGCAGGGTGAACTGATCATCTTGCTCGAGGATGTCCTCGACCAGCGCATCCCCTTCGCCAGCGCCGCCGGAGTTGAGCTCCAGCAAGCGGTCACGGCCGGTGTGCAGCTCGGCTTCCAGGCGCTCACGCTCGGCGCGGGCTTCGTCGATCAGGGCTTGCCACTCGCCATCGTCGGCATTTTCCAGTAGCGGCAGCAGGCGCGGGCCGAACTGGTGCTGCAAGGCGTTGCCGGTCGGGCAGGTGTTGAGGAAGGCGTTGAGTGCTTCGTGATACCACTGGAACAGCCGCTCTTGCGGGCTGGTTTCCAGGTACGGCACGTGCACTTCGATGATGTGCTTCTGGCCGATCCGGTCCAGACGGCCGATACGCTGTTCCAGCAAGTCCGGGTGGGAGGGCAGGTCGAACAGTACCAAGTGGTGCGAGAACTGGAAGTTGCGACCTTCACTGCCGATTTCCGAGCAGATCAGCACTTGCGCGCCAAATTCTTCGTCGGCGAAGTAGGCGGCGGCGCGGTCACGCTCGAGGATGTTCATGCCTTCATGGAACACCGTGGCCGGGATGCCGGAACGCACGCGCAGGGCGTCTTCCAGGTCCATGGCGGTTTCGGCGTGGGCGCAGATCACCAGCACTTTGGTGCGCTTGAGCATCTTCAGGGTGTCGATCAGCCATTCGACGCGCGGGTCGAATTTCCACCAGCGTTCTTCTTCGTTGGCGTCCGGCAGGGCCTGGAAGCTGACTTCCGGGTACAACTCGGCGTGATCGCCCAGCGGCAGTTCGAGGTATTCGTCCGGGCACGGCAACGGGTACGGGTGCAGCTTGCGTTCCGGGAAGCCCTGCACCGCGGCGCGGGTGTTGCGAAACAGCACGCGGCCGGTGCCGTGGCGGTCCAGCAGTTCGCGGACCAGGCGGGCGGCTGCTTCGGTGTCGCCATCGTTGACCGCGGTCAGCAGGGCTTCGCCTTCATTGCCGAGGAAGCCATGGATGGTCTTGTGCGCTTCGGGCGACAGGCGCCCTTTGTCCAGCAGTTCCTGAACGGCCTCGGCCACCGGGCGATAGTTTTCGCTCTCGGCGCGGAAGGCCTGCAGGTCATGGAAACGGTTCGGGTCGAGCAGGCGCAGACGGGCAAAGTGGCTGTCCTGGCCCAGTTGTTCCGGGGTTGCGGTCAGCAGCAATACGCCCGGGATCGTTTCGGCAAGCTGCTCGACCAGGGTGTACTCGGGGCTGGCCTTGTCTTCGTGCCACACCAGGTGGTGGGCCTCATCGACCACCATCAGGTCCCAGCCGGCGGCGAACAGCGCGTCCTGGGCCTTCTCGTCTTCCACCAGCCACTCCAGTGCAACCAGCGCGAGCTGGGTGTCTTCGAACGGGTTGGAGGCATCGCTTTCGATGAAGCGTTCTTCGTCGAACAGCGCGACTTGCAGGTTGAAGCGGCGACGCATCTCCACCAGCCACTGATGCTGCAGGTTTTCCGGCACCAGGATCAGCACGCGGTTGGCGCGACCCGAGAGCAGTTGGCGATGGATCACCAGGCCGGCTTCGATGGTCTTGCCCAGGCCCACTTCATCCGCCAGCAGTACCCGCGGCGCAATGCGGTCGGCAACTTCACGGGCGATGTGCAACTGGTGCGCGATCGGTTGCGCACGCACGCCGCCCAGGCCCCACAGCGCAGACTGCAATTGGCGGCTGGTGTGTTCCAGGGTGTGATAACGCAGGGAGAACCAGGGCAGCGGATCGATTTGCCCGGCAAACAGGCGGTCACTGGCCAGGCGGAACTGGATGAAGTTCGACAGTTGGGTTTCCGGCAGGGTGACCACTTCGTTCTGTGCATTGAGGCCGTGGTAGACCAGCAGGCCATCGACGTCGTCGACTTCCTGTACGGTCAGTTTCCAGCCTTCGAAGTGAGTGATCGAATCGCCCGGCGAAAACCGCACACGCGTGAGCGGCGCATTCCGTAGCGCGTACTGGCGAGTGTCGCCAGTGGCCGGATAGAGCACGGTCAACAAGCGGCCGTCCTGTGCCAGAACGGTGCCCAAACCCAGCTCGGCTTCGCTGTCACTGATCCAGCGTTGCCCCGGTTGATACTGCTGCGCCATGCTGCCTGACTCCCACCTTGAAAAAGCGGGCTATCTTAACGGAATGAGGGCTTGAGGGCCAAAGGACTCTCATAAAACTCACGGTATTTACCTTAGACTACCCAGACGAGGGGGCAGGCCGGGGCACCTATTCGTGCCAACCGGGTCACAGTTTGCGACCGATGGCTAAAGTCGCCATCTGCGCGGCCGACAGCCTGCTGACAGGAGACCCATCATTATGCTGCCACCGATGCTCCCCTTGAGTGCGGTTCCGATCACCTCACAGCTCGACCCGGTCCGCCCGCGTCCGGATATCCCGCCTGTGGCGGCGGTGCAGGAAAGCTCCAGCGAAAGCACGATCGACCTGCAGCAACACGACCCGGAAGAAGCGGCCTTTCAATTGCGCGAGGAACATCGTCGCAAGCAGGAGCGGGACAAGCGTCGTCGTGAAGCTGATGAAAGCGTCGAAGTGCACCTGGCGATTCCCGGTACCGAGCTCAACGCCGACGACACCGTGCCGGTCGCGCCGCTGATTGAGGGCGAGCCGCGTCAGGGTTTGTGGGTTGATATCAAGATTTGAGGCGATGGCTGTTCAGGGTTGTCGTCACACCGCATTATGATGACAAACCTGCCAAGCGATGTGCTGAACCCCATGAGCCAAGACGACAAACTGATCGACCTCAACACTGAACGCGCCAAGCGGGTTCATGACCTCAACGAAAAACGCCTGAACGAAGTGCGCCAGGCGTTTGAACAGGCCATGCCGTTGGGTAAGGCGAAGAAAAAGCCGAAAAACAAACCGAAAAAGCGTTGATGCCCCCTGCATCGGTTGATGCAGATCAATTTTTCCCCGCCTTTACGCCCAGTCTCGGGCGACATTGATCCCGGTCAATTTTCTCTTCTGCCTGATTGGTTACCTTAGCTCCATCGCAACAGGGCAACTGCAGGAGAGCCGTCATGTTTCTCGACAACGTGGTGATTGCCGGAGTGCTGACCGTCGGCCTCATGGTGGTGTTTTTCGCAGGGTTTGGATTTTTTATCTGGAAAGACTCGCATAAGCGCAAGCCGTAGGTCTTTGTGGATGTAATGAGCACGCAAGGCATTTTGGGCGACTTCGGTCGCCTTTTTTTTCGTCTGCGAAAGTCTATTTGAGGTACATGGATCCCACATTTTGATTGGCGGTGTCTGGAAGCAATAAAAAAGGCGCGAACCTCACGGAACGCGCCTTTTTTGTGCCGCTTCTGTATCAGCTGCCAAGTACCTTGGAAGCCAGCCAGAACAAGCCGGCCGACAGCGCCACCGTTGCCGGCAGGGTCAGGACCCATGCCAGCAGGATGGTTCTGACGGTGCCGCCTTGCAGGCCGCTTTTATTGGCGACCATGGTGCCGGCCACGCCCGAGGACAGGACGTGGGTGGTGGACACCGGCAGGCTGAAGATGTTGGCCATGCCGATCAGGCTCGCGGTAGTGATCTGGGCCGACATGCCTTGGGAGTAAGTCATGCCCTGCTTGCCGATCTTCTCGCCGATGGTCAATACCACACGTTTCCAGCCAACCATGGTACCCAGGCCGAGGGCCAGGGCAACCGCCAGAATCACCCAGAACGGCGCGTATTCGGTGGTGGTGGTCAGGTCTTTGCGCAACTTGTCCAGGTCAGCCTTTTCACGGGGAGCGAGGCCAGGCAACTTGCCGACCTTTTTCGCTGTGTCGTCAAGGCACAGCAGGTAGCGACGCACTTCGATGCGGCTTTCCGCCGGCAGCGAGTGATAGTCGGCTACACCCTTGAGGGTGCCGAGCAGGGCGGTGATGGTCGGTTCGGTCTGTTGCGGGTTGCAACGGAATTTCTCCGGCAGATCGCCTTCCACGCTTTTGCCCAGGGCCAGGTATTCACCCAGCGTATCGGCATTGCGCTTGTAGAATTGGCTCAGGTGCAAGGTCGCGTCGCGAGTCCGTTCGATCTGGTAGGTCGTGCTGCCCAGGTCGAGCACGAACTGCGCCGGGACGATACCGATCAACACCAGCATGATCAGGCCGATACCTTTCTGGCCATCGTTGGAACCGTGCACGAAGCTCACGGCCATCGCCGAAATCACCAGCACCAGGCGGTTCCAGAACGGCGGGTGCTTCTTGTCGTCGATCTTGCGGCGCTGTTCCGGGGTCTTGTGCATCTTCGACAGCGGACGCCACCATTTAAGGCCGATCAATATCAGGGCGGCGACCAGGAAGCCGGCCATCGGCGAGAACACCAGGGAAGCGCCAATGTCGATCGCTTTCTGCCAGTTCACGCCATCGGCCAACGGAATGTCGTTGATCAAGGCATTTGCCAGGCCGACACCGAGAATCGAACCGATCAGCGTGTGGGAACTGGAAGCGGGGATGCCGAAATACCAGGTGCCGAGGTTCCAGGTAATGGCGGCGGCAAGCAACGAGAACACCATGGCCAGCCCGTGACCGGTGTTCACATTGATCAACAGCTCTACCGGCAACAGGTGGACGATGGCGTAGGCCACGCCAACCCCGCCCAGCAGTACGCCGAGAAAGTTGAACACACCGGAAAAGAACACCGCCAGATGAGGCGGCATGGCTTTGGTGTAGATAACAGTGGCCACCGCGTTAGCGGTGTCATGAAAGCCGTTGATGAACTCGAAGGCGAGGACAAAGGCCAGGGCGAGCAAGAGGCTCACAAGCACCCAAGCATCCAGTCCGCTGAATAAATCGATCATGAAGGTTTTCTGACCCGGTCGTAAGGGGGCGCGATTATGCCAGAAAAGACTGGAAATCGATGCACTTGCTGCTCATCGGTAACATTCTTCAACGAATTAAATTGTAAAAATACCTTGGGCCCCCGTGTTTTGCCGGGTTTTACAAGTCATTGAATTGCTTTGGAAAGCCCGCAGGCACAAGGCATTCTCTCGTAATACCGAGAGGCTTCAACGCTTGTGTGAAATTTCTGAAAAGAGGGCCAGACATAAGCCATTTACCTCATCCGGTGGGAGAGGCAGCCGCTGCCCGCGGATAACGGGCGCGAAAAGGCAACATCTATACACCGCGCTTGTAACGGGTGCAGACACCAGGCCCTTGAAAGGAATCCGGCCGAGACTGTCACGGCTCTTCGGCTTTGAGTTCCTTTTCCATTTTCTGCAGTTCTTGAGTGAATGCCTGATCCTGAACGGTGGCGCGTTTACGCCAAGGCTTGCGTTCCGGTTCTGGCTGGGCGGCGTAGGTGGTGACTGCCCCGCCGTATACTTCCTTGTAGCGTTGTTCCTGGCGCTCAAGTTCCGCGCGCAGTTCGTCTTTCGTCACAGTGATACCTGATTGAGATGAGATTAATTCTGGTGAAACGCGCTGCATTGAACCTATTGGTCGCGCTCGCCGAAAAGACAAAACCCGCGAAGGCTTCGTTCCTGGGCATTTGCGATCAATACTTCCATGTTGCAGGCGGCCACGGCACCAGAGACAAATAGCTGACGTAGCATCAGATTCCTGTTCCAGCGAGCGCCAGGTTGTAACCTGTGAAATGAGCGTCTGGCGCTTGCTGCGGGCAGCGGCGATGGGACATCGCGCTACCGGGTGGCGAACTCAGGTGAAAACCGAGCACCACTGAACTGTATTATAGCGGTCGATTCGAAGAACACTATCGCCAACGCGTTAAAAGTGGTTCTCCATATGTGATTGTTTTGTTGTTCGCAACTTCAGGGCCAACTAGGACGCCCCACACAGCGGTGTCTTTCTGGCGCCATTAAGTCGGTCAAGTAA
Source organism: Pseudomonas sp. VI4.1 (assembly GCF_002029345.1). Classification (NCBI taxonomy): domain Bacteria; kingdom Pseudomonadati; phylum Pseudomonadota; class Gammaproteobacteria; order Pseudomonadales; family Pseudomonadaceae; genus Pseudomonas; species Pseudomonas sp. VI4.1. Next base: position 47,949 of record NZ_MULM01000154.1, on the reverse strand, counting down.
GGACAATTACATTTACCCTCTTATGCCTGTTCCGCGCAAGCGTGAATCGCCCAGGGAAGGTATCAATCCGCTGAGCTATCATCGGGTGCAGTGGCCACCAATTGCGATTATCGGCTGTGCGTTCGATAATCGCCCAGTGTTGGCCGCCATGGCTTGTGCAGGACGCCGGGAGCCGCTTGTAATAGTCGCTGATCCGTGTGGGAAAAGGACCTGATATGAACGATCAAATGCGCAATGCCTTCGCCTCCGTGGCCCCGCCAATCGTTGCGTCGCCGGCCAAGCGGATCCAGGCCATGACCGGTGACCCGGATTTCATGACGTCCCTGGCCCGTGGCCTGGCCGTGGTGCAAGCGTTCCAGGAGCGCAAACGGCACCTGACCATCGCTCAGATCAGCCATCGCACGGAAATTCCTCGCGCCGCGGTGCGACGTTGCCTGCACACCCTGATCAAGCTCGGCTACGCCACCACTGACGGTCGCACCTATTCGCTGCTGCCCAAAGTGCTGACCCTCGGCCATGCCTATGTGTCCTCGACCCCGTTGGCAGTGTCCGCCCAGCCCTATCTGGACCGCATGAGCGAGCAACTGCACGAGGCGTGCAACATGGCCACGCTGGAAGGCGATGACATCCTGTATATCGCCCGCTCCGCCACCACCCAGCGGCTGATTTCAGTTGATTTGTCGGTGGGCGGACGCCTGCCGGCCTATTGCACGTCCATGGGCCGGATTTTGCTCGCCGCCCTGGACGACACTACGTTGCGCGAGTACCTCGATCATGCGGAGTTGCAGGCCAAGACCAGTCGCACCTTGCATACCCCCGAGGCGTTGCTCGAATGCCTGCAGGAAGTGCGGCAGCAAGGTTGGTGCATCGTCGATCAGGAGCTCGAGCAAGGCCTGCGCTCGATTGCCGTTCCGGTGTACGACGCGTCCGGGCAAGTCGTGGCGGCCTTGAATGTCAGTACTCACGCCGGCCGGGTCAGCCGCAACGAGCTGGAACAGCGTTTCCTGCCGGGGCTGCTGAGCGCCAGCCGTGACCTCAGTGCACAGCTCTTCGCCTAAGTTGTTCGATAACCGCACACAGGTGTCGTTGTCGAATTGACGTTCCTTCCTCTGGATCACTAATGTCGCGGCAACGTCAGCCACCTCGAGGCAGGTGCTGGTGATTGCGCCGTAGCGGCGACTTCGGCGGTGGCCGCCTTCGCCAGCAAGCCGGTCTCGCTCCCACAATTGATCGCATTCCCCTGTGGGAGCGAACCGGCCCCTGGCGTTCCGACGAGCTTTTGGGATAGGTAGGCAGACAACAATCTGTGCGATAAACGAACACTCAGTCGATTATCGGATTGTTTGGCGAATTTCAGGGGCTTACTCTTCAGTCATTCCGGCGCTGCGCATCGCGCCTTTTTCTACCACTGTCGGTTCATAACAAAACGGGAGCCTGCCCCATGGCTGAAATCCTTTCGCTGCACGACGCGGTGAAGCAATTCGTTAACGACGGCGATACCGTCGCACTCGAAGGCTTCACCCACCTGATCCCTACCGCGGCGGGTCATGAAATCATTCGCCAGGGCAAGAAAGACCTGACCCTGGTGCGGATGACCCCTGACTTGATCTACGATCAATTGATCGGTGCCGGGTGTGCTCGCAAGCTGATCTTCTCCTGGGGTGGTAACCCGGGTGTCGGTTCGCTGCACCGTCTGCGCGATGCCGTCGAGAAGCAGTGGCCGCACGCGCTGGAAATCGAAGAACACAGCCACGCCGACCTGGCCAATGCCTACGTCGCTGGCGCTTCCGGGCTGCCTTTCGCTGTGCTGCGCGCCTACGCCGGCTCCGACCTGCCGAAGGTCAACCCGCTGATCAAGACCGTCACCTGCCCATTCACTGGCGAAGTGCTGGCAGCCGTACCGTCGGTACGTCCGGACATCACCGTGATTCATGCGCAGAAGGCCGACCGCAAAGGCAACGTGCTGCTGTGGGGCATCCTCGGCGTGCAAAAAGAAGCCGCGCTGGCGGCCAAGCGTTGCATCGTGACCGTCGAAGAAATCGTCGATGACCTTAATGCTCCGATGAACGCTTGCGTACTGCCGACTTGGGCCTTGAGCGCGGTCTGCCATGTCCCTGGCGGCGCACATCCGTCCTACGCTCACGGTTACAACGAGCGCGACAACCGTTTCTACCAGGCGTGGGACCCGATTGCCCGCGACCGTGAAACCTTCACCGCGTGGATCAACGAGTACATCCATGGCTGCGCTGACTTCAGCGAGTTCCAGGCCAAGCTGGCCGCTGCTTCGGAGGCGAAGTAATGACTTACACCACCAATGAAATGATGACCGTCGCCGCCGCCCGCCGTTTGAAGAACGGTTCGGTGTGTTTCGTCGGCATCGGCTTGCCGTCGAAAGCTGCCAACCTGGCACGTCTGACATCCTCGCCAGATGTAGTCCTTATCTACGAATCGGGTCCGATCGGTGCCAAGCCGAGCGTACTGCCGCTGTCGATCGGTGATGGCGAGCTGGCGGAAACCGCCGACACCGTAGTCCCGACCGGCGAGATTTTTCGCTACTGGCTACAGGGCGGGCGCATTGACGTCGGCTTCCTCGGCGCTGCGCAAGTCGACCGTTTCGGCAACATCAATACCACCGTGGTCGGCGACTACCACGCGCCGAAAGTCCGTCTGCCGGGTGCCGGTGGGGCGCCGGAGATCGCCGGTTCTGCCAAGAGCGTGTTGATCATCCTCAAGCAGTCGGCGCGTTCCTTCGTCGACAAGCTCGACTTCATCACCTCGGTCGGTCATGGCGAGGGCGGTGATTCACGCAAGCGTCTCGGTCTGCCGGGCGCCGGTCCGGTCGGCATCATTACCGACCTGTGCATCATGGAACCGGAAGCCGGCACCCATGAATTCGTGGTCACCGCGCTGCACCCCGGCGTGACCCGCGAGCAAGTGAGCGCTGCCACGGGTTGGCCGATCCGTTTTGCCGAACACGTTGAAAACACCGCCGAGCGACCGATGTCGAGCTCAAGGCACTGCGCGATCTGGAAGCCCGCACTGCCGCGGCCCACGGCCAAGCACCTGGAGAAGCGTGATGCGTGACGTTTATATCTGCGATGCGATTCGTACCCCCATCGGCCGTTTCGGCGGTGGCCTGTCGGCGGTTCGCGCCGACGACCTGGCTGCCGTGCCGATCAAGGCGCTGATGGAACGCAACCCGTCGGTGGACTGGACCGCGGTGGACGAGGTGTTCCTCGGTTGCGCCAACCAGGCCGGTGAAGACAACCGCAACGTGGCACGCATGGCGTTGCTGCTGGCGGGCCTGCCGGAAAGCATTCCGGGCGTGACCCTCAACCGCCTCTGCGCCTCGGGCATGGATGCCATCGGCACCGCATTCCGGGCCATTGCCAGCGGCGAGATGGAGCTGGCGATTGCCGGTGGCGTCGAGTCGATGTCCCGCGCACCGTTCGTGATGGGCAAGGCTGACGCGGCGTTCTCGCGCAACATGAAGCTGGAAGACACCACCATCGGCTGGCGTTTCATCAATCCGTTGATGAAAGCCCAGTACGGCGTGGATGCGATGCCGCAGACCGCCGACAACGTCGCCGATGACTACGAAATTTCCCGCGAGGATCAGGACGCGTTTGCACTGCGCAGCCAGCAAAAGACCGCCGCCGCGCAAGCTGCAGGATTTTTCGCCGAAGAGATCGTCGAAGTGCGCATTGCCCACAAGAAGGGTGAAACGGTCGTCAGCCAGGACGAGCATCCTCGCGCCGACACCACCTTGGAAACCCTGGCCAGGCTGAAGCCGGTCAACGGTTCCGACAAAACCGTGACCGCAGGCAACGCCTCGGGTGTGAACGACGGTGCCGCCGCGTTGATCCTGGCATCCGGCGACGCGGTGAAGAAGCACGGCCTGACGGCCCGCGCCAAAGTATTGGGCATGTCCAGCGCCGGCGTCGCCCCTCGGGTCATGGGCATCGGCCCGGTCCCGGCGGTGCGCAAACTGACCGAACGCCTGGGCCTGGCAGTCAGCGATTTCGACGTGATCGAACTCAACGAGGCCTTCGCCAGCCAGGGGCTGGCGGTGTTGCGCGAACTTGGGCTGGCGGACGACGCGGCTCAGGTCAACCCGAACGGGGGCGCCATTGCCCTGGGCCATCCGTTGGGCATGAGCGGTGCGCGCCTGGTGCTGACCGCGCTGCATCAGCTGGAAAAGACCGGTGGCAAGAAAGGCCTGGCAACCATGTGCGTCGGCGTCGGCCAGGGTCTGGCGTTGGCTATCGAGCGCGTCTGATACGTCGCCTGGATAATAAGAACTGAGGAATGCTCCATGACTGACAAGCCTGGTTACCGTCGCCCGCAGGCGGGCACTCAGCCGGATTACCTGCACCCGGCCTACCAATCCACCAACCGTCGCTCGCCGTCCAAGCCGCTGGTGTTCTTGCCTCATTCGCTGTCGGAAATTACCGGTCCGACCATCGGCGCCGAGCGCATCAACGAGAAGGACAACGACCTGACCGCTCAACACCAGGGCGAACCGCAGGGCGAGCGGATCATCGTTCATGGCCGTGTGCTGGATGAAGACGGCTTGCCGGTACCGGGGATCCTGGTGGAGATCTGGCAGGCCAACGCCGCCGGTCGCTACAACCATGATCGCGACCTGCACGATGCACCGCTGGACCCGAACTTCACCGGTACCGGCCGCACCGTGACCGACGCTGATGGCTGGTACCAGTTCCAGACCGTCAAGCCCGGCGCCTATCCGTGGGGCAACCACCACAATGCGTGGCGTCCGGCGCACATCCATTTCTCGCTGTTCGGCCCGAGCATCCTGACGCGGCTGGTCACCCAGATGTATTTCCCCGGTGACCCGTTGCTGGCTTACGACCCGATCTACAACTGCGTACCGGATACGAGTGCCAAAGAGCGTCTGATCGCCAGTTTCGACCTGGAAAAGACCATTCCTTCCTACGCCCTCGGTTATCGCTGGGACATCGTCCTGCGCGGCCGCGAAGCCACGCCGATGGAGAAATAAGATGACGCTGAACGCGACCACGTCCCACACCGTCGGGCCGTACTATCACATTGGCCTGACCTGGCTGAACCGCGAAAACCTGACCGTCGAGCAAACCCTGGGTGAGCGCGTGGCGATCACCGGGCAGGTCATCGATGGCAACGGCGATGTCGTCAACGACGCCATGCTGGAAGTCTGGCAGGCCAACGCCGCCGGCAAGTACGACCACCCCGAAGACGATCAGGACAAACCCCTGGACCCGAACTTCGAAGGCTTTGGCCGCGTGCCGGTGGATGCCGAGGGGCGTTTCCGCTTCACCACGATCAAGCCGGGCACGGTGCAAGGCCTCAAAGGCACGACCCAGGCGCCGCACCTGGTGGTCCTGGTGTTCGCCCGTGGTCTGGTCAAGCACTTGCTGACGCGAATCTACTTCGATGGCGAGCCGGCCAATGTGGCTGATTCGTTGCTTGAATGCGTACCTGCCGAGCGCCGCGATACCTTGCTGGCGAAGAAGGATGCATCGGGTGTTTATCAGTGGAACGTGATTTTGCAAGGGACTGATGCGGAGACGGTGTTCTTCGATTATTGAGAGAACACCATCAATCCTGTGGGAGCGGGCAAGCCCGCTCACACAGGGGTTGTGTATTGCTAAAGCTTCTGTGGAACGGGACTGTTGCAAATTGTGTCTAGACTCTGACAGTCCCCAAAGAGTGAATACCCATGACTACCCCCACCGCTATTCCAGCGCACTACACCGGTGAAGAGCGCAGCAAACGGATCTTTGCAATTGTCGGTGCCTCGTCGGGCAACCTCGTCGAATGGTTCGACTTCTACGTCTACGCCTTTTGTGCAATCTATTTCGCGCCAGCGTTTTTTCCTTCCGACAACCCCACGGTACAGCTGGTCAACACCGCTGGCGTGTTCGCCGCCGGGTTCCTGATGCGACCGATCGGCGGCTGGATTTTCGGCCGGGTCGCGGACAAGCACGGGCGCAAGAATTCGATGTTGATCTCGATTCTGATGATGTGCTTCGGTTCGTTGCTCATCGCTTGCCTGCCGACCTACAAGGACATCGGCGTCTGGGCGCCGATCATGCTGCTGTTCGCCCGCTTGTTGCAGGGCTTGTCGGTGGGCGGCGAGTACGGCACCACGGCGACCTACATGAGCGAAGTCGCCCTCAAGGGCCAGCGCGGTTTCTTCGCCTCGTTCCAGTACGTGACGCTGATCGGCGGGCAGTTGCTGGCGGTGTCGCTGGTGGTCATCCTGCAACAGTTCCTCACCGAGGACGATCTGCGTGCCTACGGCTGGCGGATACCGTTTGTGGTCGGTGCGGCGGCAGCGTTGGTTTCGCTATTCCTGCGTCGTTCGCTCAAGGAAACTACCAGCAAGGAAATGCGCGACAACAAGGACGCCGGCAGCATCCGTGCCCTGTTCCGTGACCACAAGGCCGCGTTCATTACCGTGTTGGGTTACACCGCCGGTGGTTCGCTGATTTTCTACACCTTCACCACGTATATGCAGAAGTACCTGGTGAATACCGCAGGCATGCATGCCAAGACGGCCAGCTACATCATGACCGGCGCGCTGTTCCTGTATATGTGCATGCAACCGTTTTTCGGCATGCTCGCGGACAAGATCGGCCGTCGTAAGTCGATGCTCTGGTTCGGCGCCCTCGGTACCTTGTGCACCGTGCCGATCCTGTTGAGCCTGAAAAGCAACACCAATCCGTTCCTGGCCTTTGTGCTGATTACCCTGGCGCTGGCGATCGTCAGTTTCTACACGTCTATCAGCGGTCTGGTCAAAGCCGAGATGTTCCCGCCAGAAGTGCGCGCGTTGGGCGTCGGCCTGGCGTATGCGGTGGCGAACGCGATCTTCGGCGGGTCCGCGGAGTATGTAGCCTTGAGCCTCAAAGCCGTGGGCATGGAAAACTCCTTCTACTGGTATGTGACGGTGATGATGGCGGTGGCGTTCCTGTTCAGCCTGCGCCTGCCGAAGCAGCCGAAATATTTGGAACACGATCTTTGATTTTTACCCGTGGGCCTGACCGGCCCACGCCTTCAGGGACTGTTTATGAACCAGCGACCGGGCAATCATTTGTTCGATGCTTATTTCACTGCCCGCGATATGCGTGACGTGTTCTGCGATCAGGGCCGGGTCCAGGCCATGCTCGATTTCGAAGCGGCACTGGCCCGGGCCGAGGCGCGGGTCGGGTTGATTCCGCCGACTGCGGTCGCACCGATCGAAGCGGCTTGTCGGGCCGAGCATTACGACTTCATTGCCCTGGGTGAGGCGATTGCCACGGCGGGCAATTCGGCGATTCCGCTGGTCAAGGCACTGGGCAAGCAGATCGCCAGGCACGATGCCGAAGCCGAGCGCTTTGTGCATCTGGGCGCGACCAGTCAGGACGTAATGGACAGCGGCCTGGTCCTGCAACTGCGCCGCGCGCTGACGTTGATTGAAAACGATCTGGCGCAACTGGGGGCAACCCTCGCGAGCCAGGCCTTGCGTTACAGCGCCACGCCACTGGCCGGGCGCACCTGGTTGCAACATGCGACGCCAGTCACCCTCGGCATGAAGATCGCCGGCTGGCTCGGCGCCGTGACCCGCAGCCGCCAGCGTCTGCAAGCACTCAAGCCACGACTGCTGGTGCTGCAATTCGGCGGAGCCTCCGGGACACTGGCGGCCCTCGGCGAGCAGGGCGATGACCGGTCGCCGAAGCACTGGCAGCCGAACTGCAACTGGCCTTGCCCGAACAACCCTGGCACACCCAGCGCGATCGCCTGGTGGAATTCGCTGCGGTGCTGGGTTTGATCGCCGGCAGCCTCGGCAAATTCGGGCGCGACATCAGCCTGTTGATGCAGACCGAAGCGGCCGAAGTCTTCGAACCGTCGGCACCGGGCAAGGGCGGTTCCTCGACCATGCCGCACAAACGCAACCCGGTGGGCGCAGCGGTGCTGATCGGTGCCGCGACCCGGGTACCGGGTCTGTTGTCGACTCTGTTCAGCGCCATGCCTCAGGAACACGAGCGCAGCCTGGGCCTGTGGCATGCCGAGTGGGAAACCCTGCCGGAGATTTGCTGCCTGGTGTCCGGTGCGCTGCAGCAGGCGCTGTCGCTGGCCGACGGGCTGGAAGTGGATGCCGATCGCATGGCTCGCAACCTCGACCTGACCCAAGGCCTGGTGCTGGCCGAAGCGGTGAGCATCGTCCTCGCCCAACGGGTCGGCCGCGACACTGCCCATCATCTGCTCGAACAATGCTGTAAGCGCGCCGTGGCGGAACACCGTCACCTGCGCGCGGTACTCGGCGACGAACCGCAAGTGACCGCCGAGCTGTCCGCTGTTGAACTCGATCGTCTGCTGGACCCCGCCCATTACCTCGGTCAGGCCCATACCTGGGTCGAGCGAGCGGTGGCTGAACATTCTGCGTTGACTGCCTGAAGGAGACTGCTGTGGCTTTCGTACAACTCGCCGAGGGCGAACTGAACTACCAACTCGATGGACCGGCCGATGCGCCGGTACTGGTGCTGTCCAACTCGTTGGGTACCGACCTGCACATGTGGGACGCGCAGATTGCGGCGTTCACCGAACAGTTCCGGGTGCTGCGTTTCGATACCCGTGGGCATGGCAAGTCCCTGGTGACGCCGGGGCCCTACAGCATCGAGCAACTGGGCCACGACGTGCTGGCACTGCTGGATGCCTTGCACATCGAGCGCGCGCATTTTTGCGGCCTGTCCATGGGCGGCTTGATCGGCCAGTGGTTGGGGATCAACGCCGGCCAGCGTCTGCACAAACTGGTGGTGTGCAACACCGCGGCGAAAATCGGCGATCCATCGGTGTGGAACCCGCGGATCGACACCGTGCTGCGTGACGGTACGGCGGCGATGGTCGCGCTGCGCGATGCGTCGATTGCGCGCTGGTTTACCCCTGACTTCGCTGAAGCGAACCCGGCTGTCGCGAAGAAGATTACAGACATGCTCGCGGCCACTTCGCCTGAAGGTTACGCGGCGAACTGCGCGGCCGTGCGCGATGCCGATTTCCGTGATCAGCTGGCTTCGATCAAGGTGCCGCTGCTGGTGATCGCCGGTACCGAAGATGCGGTCACGCCGCCGGCCGGCGGGCACTTCATCCAGGAGCATGTACACGGGGCCGAGTACGCCGAGTTCCATGCGGCGCATTTGTCCAACGTCCAGGCCGGCGCTGCGTTCAGCGATAGGGTGCTGGCGTTCCTGTCAGCGAATTAGGGGGAAGGTCGTGGACGAGAAACAACGTTATGACGAGGGCATGCAAGTCCGTCGCGCAGTACTCGGTGATGCCCACGTGGACCGTAGCCTGACCACCCTGACCGAGTTCAACTCGGAGTTCCAGGAGATGATCACCCGCCATGCCTGGGGTGACATCTGGACCCGCCCGGGCCTGCCGCGCCACACCCGCAGCCTGATCACCATCGCTATGCTGATCGGCATGAACCGCGAGGGTGAACTCAAGCTGCACCTGCGCGCCGCTGCCAACAACGGCGTAACCCGTGGCGAGATCAAGGAAGTGATCATGCAGAGTGCAATTTACTGCGGCATCCCGGCGGCGAATGCGACGTTCCACCTGGCGGAGTCGGTGTGGGACGAGTTGGGGGTCGAGTCGCGGGAGTGATTCCGGCGATTTGCAGGGCCTGACCTGGCCCCTTCGCGGGCAAGCCCGCTCCCACAGTTGTCCAGTGTGAACACCAATTTTGTGTTCACCGAAGATCCCCTGTAGGAGCTGGCTTGCCAGCGAAAGCGTGCTATCAGACAACATCTCTGTCGAATGTGCCGCTGCCTTGGCGGGTAAGCCCGCTCCACATTTGACCCGTGTTTACAGCAAGTTGATCGGATAACTGACGATCAACCGGTTCTCATCGAACTCGTTATTGCTGAAATCCCGGCGAATGGTCGAATTGCGCCATTTGACGTTCAGGTCCTTGAACGTTCCGCTTTGTACGGTGTAAGCCAGTTCCGATTCACGCCCCCATTCCTTGCCATCGGTAACGGCGCCGGTGTGCACGTTGTCACCGCTGATGTAGCGGTTCATCAGGGTCAGGCCCGGTATGCCGACGGCAACGAAGTTGTAGTCGTGGCGCAGCTGCCAGGACTTCTCCCTGGCGTTGTCATAGCTGGCGTTATAGCTGTCGTTGGCCAGGGTGCCGCCACTGGTGCCGTTGACCCGCATCCAGGCATTGTCGCCGGTGAGCTTTTGCAGGCCGACGTAGAAGGTGTGGCCGCCGTACTTGGCGGAGAACAGGCCGGACCAGGTCTTGTTGTCCAGCTCTCCGGCCCGGGCGCTGCCGTCATCCTTGCCATGGAAGAAACCGAGGTTGGCGCCCAGGGTCCAGTCGCCGATGGGCTGGCTGTGGGTCACATTCAGGTATTGCTGGCTGTAGATGTCCTTGAGTTCGGCGTTCCACAGGCCGACCTGGGTGCGCTTGTCGTTGAACAGGTACTCGCCGCCCTGGAAGTTGAACCGGTCGGAGGTGAACGCAGCCTGGCCGGTCATCGACATGTCGCTCATGCTGCTGTCGTCCCGCGGGCTGTTGGCGCGGAACTGGCCGCCGTAGAGGGTCAGGCCGGCGATTTCCTTCGAGGTGATCTGGCCGCCACGGAAGGTTTGCGGCAGGGAGCGCCCGTCGTCGGAGCGCAGGATCGGCAGCACCGGCATCCATTCGCCGACCTTGACTTCGGTCTGCGACAGCTTGGCCTTGAACGCCACGTTGGTGCGCCCGAAGTGGTCCGCCGGGCCACCGTCGCTGTCCAACGGCAGCAACTGGCTGCCGCCGGTGCCTTTACCGCCGTCGAGTTTCACCGAATACAACCCCAGCACATCCATGCCGAACCCGACAGTACCCTGAGTAAACCCGGATTTGGCGTCGAGGATGAAGCTTTGCGTCCATTCTTCAGCCTTGCCCTGGGCCCGGGTCGGGTAGGTGAAGTTGCGGTTGATGTAGAAGTTGCGCAGGTTCAGGTTGACCTTGGCGCCTTCGACAAAACCCGATTCCTCGGCCGCGGCGGGCAGCGCCGCACCGGTCAGCGCGATGGCGATCAGGCTGGGAAAAAAATACTGCGCGGTGGAAGGCGTCATGGGCTCGGGTCTCTCTGATTCTTGGGGATGAAGCGTGGCGATGCCGCAACCTGGGGTTGCAGATACAAGATTCGAATTCGAAACGGTGCGGGATCAGCCGGAGAGGGCAGGGCGCTGGGACATGGTGTCGAACCTGTTGTTATTGGTTTTGTGTGGCAAATGGTGCTGTGAATGGACTAGATAGTTCAATTGGGCGAAGCGGGTTTTGGGCGATAATCGAACGTAAGATTGACTGAAGTTTATGTGTTGCTTGCACTGGCCCCTTCGCGGGCAAGCCCGCTCCCACAGGGTCGGTGTCGCACACAAATGTTGTGAACACCGCAGAACCTGTGGGAGCGGGCTTGCTCGCGAACGGGCCAGCAGGGCCAACACACCTTTCCCCGCAGCCAACAAAAAGCCCACCAAAAGGTGGGCTTCAAGTTGTTTACCCCGAGATCAGAACAACTTCAGCTTCGGCGCTTCTTCTTTCTGCGGCTCGACCTTCGCGGTCAGCTCGTTCCAGCCACCCCCCAGCGCCTTGTACAGATTGACCGCACTGGTCAGCTGCGCCAGGCGGTCGGTGATCAGCGCCTGTTGGGCACTGAACAGCTGACGCTGGGCATCCAGGAAGGTCAGGTTGCTGTCGACACCAATGCGATAACGACGCTCGGCCAGACGGTAGTAGTCCTGGTTGGCAGTGACGAAATCACGCTGGGCCTGCAACTGCTCGGTGTAGGTCTGGCGCGCGGCCAGGCCATCGGCGACTTCCTGGAAGGCCGTTTGAATGGACTTCTCGTAGTTCGCCACGCCGATGTCTTTCTGGATTTTCGAGTAATCCAGGCTGGCGCGCAGGCTGCCGGCGTTGAAGATCGGCAGGTTGATCTGCGGCTGGAACAGCCAGGTGCCCGATCCGCCCTTGAACAGGCCGGACAGGTCCGGGCTCAGGGAGCCGGCATTGGCCGTCAGGCTGATGCTCGGGAAGAATGCAGCCCGGGCCGCGCCGATGTTGGCATTGGCGGCCTTGAGGTTGTATTCGGCCTGGAGAATGTCCGGACGACGTTGCAGCAAGTCCGATGGCAGGCCAGGCGGAACGTCGCTCAGCAGTTCGTCGGACAGCGGCTTGGCGGTTTGCAGGTTGGCCGGGATTCCAGTGCCGAGCAGCAGCACCAGGCCGTTTTCATCCTGCGCCACCTGGCGGGTGTACCGGGCCAGTTGCGCCCTGGCGTTTTCCACCGAGGTACGCGACTGGGCCAGGTCCAGGGCCGAGGCCACACCGACTTCGTTGCTGCGCGCGGTGAGCTTCAGGCTCTCCTCGAATGCACCGAGGGTGTCCTGGGTCAGTTTGCGCAGCTCTTTGTCGGCTTGCCAGGTCAGGTAGGCATTGGCGACGTTGGCCACCAGGCTGATCTGCGTGCTGCGGCGGCCTTCTTCAGTGGCGAAGTACTGCTGCAGGGCTTCTTCGCTCAGGCTGCGAACCCGACCGAACAAGTCCAGTTCATAAGCACTGATGCCGACCGTGGCCGAGTAGGAACTGGTGATGCCCGCTTCGCCGGTCTGCGAGGCCCGTGCCGGGACCCGTTGACGGCTGCCGGTGCCATTGGCCGACACCGCCGGGAACAGATCCGCACGCTGGACGCGGTACTGCGCCGCGAAGGCATCGATGTTCAACGCCGCGACCCGCAGGTCGCGGTTGTTTTCCAGGGCGACCTGGATCAGCTGTTGCAGGGCCGGGTCATGGAAAAACTGCTTCCAGCCCTGTTCGGCGGCGGCCTGGGCCGGCGCCTGGGCCGGCGAGTACGCCGGGCCCTGTGGATACTGGCCTGCCACCGGCGCGTCAGGGCGCTGATAGTCCGGTATCAGTGAGCAACCGCTCAGCACGAGGGCGGCGATTGCGATGGAGAGTAGCGACTTGCTCATTAGCCAGCCTCTTTAGAAGGTTCAATCGCGGCATCCTGGTCAGCGGTTTTGCGCTGGCCCATGCCCGACACTGTGACGAAAAACAGGGGGACCCAGAAGATCGCGAGGACCGTGGCCGTGATCATACCGCCAATCACCCCGGTACCGATCGCATGTTGGCTACCTGAACCTGCGCCTGTGGAAATGGCCAGCGGTACCACGCCGAGGACGAAAGCGAGCGACGTCATGATGATCGGTCGCAAACGCATCCGGCAGGCTTCGATCGCTGCATCGCGCAAGCTACGCCCCTGTTCATGCAGTTCCTTGGCGAACTCGACGATCAGGATGGCGTTTTTCGCCGCCAGACCGATGGTCGTCAACAAGCCCACCTGGAAGTACACGTCGTTGGACAAGCCGCGCAGGCTGGTCGCCATCAGCGCCCCGATGATGCCCAGCGGCACCACCAGCATCACCGCGATCGGGATCGACCAGCTCTCATACAACGCCGCCAGACACAGGAACACCATCAGCAGCGACAGCGCATACAGGGCCGGCGCTTGCGAGCCGGACAGGCGTTCCTCGTACGACAGCCCGGTCCAGGAAAGACCGACACCGGCTGGCAGTTTCTTGGCCAGGGCTTCGACTTCGGCCATGGCTTCACCGGTGGAGTATCCGGGGGCCGGGGCCCCGAGGATTTCCACCGCCGCTACACCGTTGTAGCGCGAGAGTTTCGGTGCACCGTAGATCCATTCACCCTTGGCGAAGGCGGAGAAAGGCACCATGGTTCCGCTGGCGTTGCGCACGTACCACTTCTTGAGGTCTTCCGGACTCATGCGCGAGCCGGGCTGACCCTGTATGTACACTTTCTTCACCCGACCACGGTCGATGAAGTCGTTCACATAGCTACTGCCCAGGGCAATCGACAGGGTGTTGTTGATGTCGCTGAGGGTCACGCCCAAGGCGCTGGCCTTCTCATCGTCGATTTCCAGCTGATATTGCGGTTCGTCGTTCAGGCCGTTCGGACGCACTTGCGAGAGGATCTTGCTTTGCGCCGCCATGCCGAGGAACTGGTTGCGCGCTTCCATCAGCTTTTCGTGACCGATACCGGCGCGGTCTTGCAGGAACACGTCGAAACCTGTGGCGTTACCCAGCTCCAGTACCGCCGGTGGCGCGAAGGCGAACACCATGGCGTCACGGAAGGTGAGGAAGTGCTGCTGGGCCCGAGCCGCGACCTTGAATACGCTGTTATCGGCGTTACGTTCGCCCCATGGTTTGAGCATGATGAACGCCATGCCCGAACTCTGGCCACGGCCGGCGAAGTTGAAGCCGTTCACGGTAAACACCGAGGCCACCGCATCGCCTTCACCGCCGTCCTTGCTCGGACGCAGGAGGAATTCACGCATCTCGTCCACCACCACCTGTGTGCGCTGGGCACTGGAGCCGGCGGGGGTTTGCACCTGGGCAAACAGCACACCCTGGTCTTCTTCCGGCAGGACGCCGTTGGAATGCGGGTGAACAGCCAGATCATGCCGACCAGGATGACCAGGTAGGCCAGCAGGTAGGGCGCCTTGTTCGAGAGCATATTGCCCACGCCACGCTCGTAGCTTCTGACACCACGGTCGAAATTGCGGTTGAACCAGCCGAAGAAGCCGCGTTTCGGCGTGCCGTGCTCGCCTTTGGGAATCGGCTTGAGCATGGTGGCACACAGGGCCGGGGTGAAGATCAGCGCAACCAGTACCGACAGGGCCATGGCCGAGACGATGGTGATCGAGAACTGCTTGTAGATCACCCCGGTGGAGCCGCTGAAGAACGCCATTGGCAGCAGTACCGCCGACAGCACCAGGGCAATGCCGACCAGTGCACCCTGGATCTGCCCCATGGATTTCTTGGTGGCCTCCTTGGGCGACAGGCCTTCTTCGCTCATCACCCGTTCGACGTTTTCCACCACGACGATGGCATCATCCACCAGCAAGCCGATGGCCAACACCATGCCGAACATGGTCAGGGTGTTGATGCTGAAACCGAACGCCGCGAGGATCCCGAAGGTACCCAGCAATACGACCGGCACGGTCATCGTGGTGATCACGGTGGCGCGGAAGTTCTGCAGGAACAGGAACATCACCAGGAACACCAGCACGACCGCTTCGACCAGGGTTTCAACCACACCCTTGATCGACTCCTTCACCACGGGGGTAGTGTCGTATGGGAACACCACTTCCATGCCTTGCGGGAAGAACGGCTTGAGGGTTTCGATGGTATCGCGCAGGGCTTTTGCGGTGTCGAGGGCGTTGGCACCGTTGGCCAGTTTCACCGCCAGACCGGAGGCCGGGCTGCCGTTGAACTGGGCGCTGATCGCATAGTTCTCACCACCCAGGCTGACATCCGCCACGTCGCCGACGCGCACTTGCGAGCCGTCCTTGTTGACCTTCAGCAGGATCGCCTTGAACTGCTCGGCCGTCTGCAGGCGGGTCTTGCCGATGATCGTCGCGTTCAGCTGTTGGCCGGCGACCGCTGGCAAACCGCCGAGTTGACCGGACGACACCTGGACGTTCTGCGCCGCGATGGCGGTTTTCACGTCCACCGGGGTCAGGCTGTAGTTGTTGAGCTTGGCCGGATCGAGCCAGATCCGCATCGCGTACTGGGCACCGAAGACCTGGAAGTCACCGACACCGGCGGTCCGCGAGATCGGATCCTGCATGTTCGACACGATGTAGTTGGACAGGTCGTCCTTGGTCATGCTGCCGTCACGCGACACCACGCCGATCACCAGCAGGAAGTTTTTCACTGCCTTGGTCACGCGGATCCCCTGTTGCTGCACTTCTTGGGGCAGCAGCGGGGTGGCCAGGTTCAGTTTGTTCTGCACCTGAACCTGCGCGGTATCGGAGTTGGTGCCCTGCTCGAAGGTCGCGGTAATGGTCATGCTGCCGTCGGAGTTACTTTCCGAGGAGACATAACGCAGGTTATCGATACCGTTGAGCTGTTGTTCGATCACCTGCACCACGGTGTCCTGCACGGTTTGTGCAGACGCGCCCGGGTAGGTCACCTGGATCGCAATGGCCGGAGGCGCAATGCTCGGGTATTGGTTGATCGGAAGTTTGAGGATCGAGAGTGCCCCGACCAGCATGATCACCAGGGCTATTACCCAGGCGAAAATCGGACGGTCGATAAAGAATTTCGACATGATTTACTCCCCTTTGCCGCTGGCAGCCTTGTCAGCTACCTGTGCGGGGGCCGGGCTCTTTGCGCCAACGTTAGTCGCTTCACTGGCTTTGACTTCAATGCCAGGTTTGACGTATTGCAGTCCTTCGGTGATCAGTCGATCACCGGCCTTCAGGCCGTCTTCGATCAGCCATTGGCTGCCCACCGTGCGGCTGGCCTTGAGCTGACGCAGTTCGACCTTGTTGTCCGGGCCGACGACCAGTGCGGTCGGGCTGCCTTTGAGGTCGCGGGTCACGCCTTGTTGCGGCGCGAGGATCGCCGCGCTGTTCACGCCGGCCTGCAACTGGGCGTGGACGAACATGCCTGGCAGCAGGGTGTGGTCAGGGTTCGGGAACACCGCACGCAAGGTCACGGAACCGGTGGTCTGGTCAACCGAGACTTCGGAGAACTCGAGCTTGCCCGGTTGTTTGTACTCACTGCCGTCTTCGAGGGTCAGCTTGACCGCTGCGGCGGTATCGCCAGCCTTTTGCAGGCGCCCGCTTTCCAGTTCGCGGCGCAGTTCAAGCAGCTCCACGGACGACTGGGTCACGTCGACGTAGATCGGGTCGAGCTGCTGAATGACGGCCATGGCGTCGACCTGGCCGTTGGTCACCAGCGCGCCTTCGGTCACCGAAGAACGGCCGATGCGGCCAGAGATTGGCGCATACACCTTGGTGTAACGCACATTGATCTGCGCACTTTGCAGGGTCGCTTCCGCTTGTAGTCGGTTGGCCAGGGCCGTGTCGTATTCCTGGCGGCTGACAGCCTGCTCCTTGACCAGTTGCTGGTAGCGATCGGAGATCGACTTGGTCTGTTGCAGGTTGGCCTGGGCGCTTTTCAGGGTGGCGTCATAAACGGCCGGATCGATCTGATACAGCTGCTGGCCGGCCTTGACGTCGCCGCCTTCCTTGAACAGGCGCTTGAGAATGATGCCATTGACCTGAGGGCGAACTTCGGCGATGCGGAACGCGCTGGTGCGGCCCGGGACCTCGGATGTCAGGGTGAACGCTTGTGGTTGCAGGGTTACGACGCCGACCTGAGGGGGCGCTGCGGCAGGCGCGGCCTCTTCCTTTTTGCATCCGCTAAGCAGTGTTGCCAAGGCGACGGCGGTGACCAGAGCGGTAACAGCTGGCTTGAATTGCATGAAAATCCTCGGGTCAGGCGCGCAAATTGCGCACAAGAAAGGTGGAAGGGTAAAAATTGTGCGCTGAGTGGATAAGTAGCTTGCTAAGTAATATACTTACGTTCATGGTTGTTTGTAAATAGCTGAACCGTGTCACCTTGACGTTACAAAATTTTTTCAAAGGTTCGAATTGTAGGCCGGGGACGACGCCTGAGAGCGCTCGCTCCACTTTTATTCAGCTGATATTCAGACATCGCTGAAGCATCCTGATGAGGTTGTACTGCCATGGTCCGTCGTACCAAAGAGGAAGCTCAAGAAACCCGTAGCCAGATACTCGAAGCGGCCGAACAAGCCTTCTTCGAGCGGGGCGTGGCGCGCACCACGCTGGCGGAGATCGCGACCCTGGCCGGCGTTACGCGCGGGGCCATCTATTGGCATTTCAGCAACAAGGCGGCCGTGGTGCAGGCCATGCTCGACAGCTTGCACGAGCCGCTGGATGACATGGCCAAGGCCAGCGAAAGTGCGGATGAACTCGACCCGCTGGGCTGCATGCGCAAGCTGTTGATTCATTTGTTTCATCAAGTTGCGCTGGACCCGAAGACCCGACGACTCAATGAGATTCTGTTTCATAAGTGCGAATTCACCGATGAAATGTGCGACCTGCGCCAGCAGCGCCGCGCGGCCAGTCTCGATTGCAATGGGCGAATCGCCCTGGCCCTGAGTAATGCAGTGAATCGGGGACAGTTGCCGGAAAACCTCGACACCGTCCGCGCCGCCATCAGCCTGCATGCGTACATTGATGGCATCCTGTACCAGTGGCTGTTGGCGCCCGACAGTTTTGAACTGCACACCGAAGCCGAGCGTTGGGCCGATACAGGGTTGGATATGCTGCGCTTGAGCCCGAGTCTGTGCAAATAAAACAAAATCTATAAATGGAACCGGTTCTGCCAATGCTCGGCAGGGGTGAAGCGTCGTTCCTGGCCCGCGTTGTCGCAACGGGGTGCTTTTATATACGCAGGCTCGCCCGGTTGAAAGGTAACGGGCCAGGTAATTTGTAGGGATTTTGTGTCGAGTGGGTGTAAGAGCGTGACGTCGGCGTGATCGGCGTAGCGCTCTTTTGCATCGGTGGTGTTGCAGTTGCCTGGATCCAGCGCCAGCGCCGACCATCAGAAGATCAGGCCCATTCGCCGTTCATAACCGATCCGGCCCCTGTAGGCCTCGCCGCTGTCGATCCAGCCGAATTTTGCATAAAGCGCGATGGCCGACACGTTGTCGGCATCCACTGACAATTCCAGCCCCTTTATTTCCGGCCAGGCCTGGCGCGCCACCTCGGGCAACGCTTGCAGGCAGGCCTTGCCGTAACCTTTGCCCTGAGCGCGGTGATCCACTTGCAATGCATGCAGGGTCGCGCTGTGTTCGTCGGCCCAGGCCGGCAGCACCGGCGGGCGTTTGAGCAGCAGAAAAGCGACGGGAATATCCCCGGCCAGCAGGGCAAATCCCTTGACCCCCGGGCCAGGCTTTGACAGCAGGGTGTGCAACGCACCGTGGATGTCGCCGGAGAACCTGATTTGGTCTTTGTGAACTTCAATGGCCTCGACCTGCCGGCGCTGGAGCGCGTTCAGGCTTTCGTAAGGCACGAGTCTGGCTGTCACTGGAGTATCCTTTTTCCATTACCGAGATGTTTCGAATTCTAACGAGTTTGTGCCGATGGATTATTTTTATTTCGGTTGTCGATCTGGCGTTTTGCCAGACGACAAAGGGTGTCTTCCAACAAAAACCACGGAGAACCACCATGAACGCGACACACGAGATCCAGACCCTGATCGACACCTATCGTCAGGCGGTCATCGCCAAGGACGTCGAGAAAATCATGGCCCTGTATGCCGAGGACATCGTCTCCTACGATGCCGTCAAGGCCCTGCAATTCCGGGGCAAGGCCGCCTACCGCGCGCATTGGCTGGAGTGCATGGAAATGTGCCAGGGCGCGCACACGTTTGACTTCGACCACACGAACATCGTGGCGGACGAGCATATCGCCTTCGCCCATTGGCTGGCCCATTGCGGTGGCACCAATGACAAGGGTGAAACCCAGGCCTGCTGGATGCGAGTGACCGCCTGTTACCGGCGCGAGGCCGGACAATGGCGCATCGTCCACGAACACTGGTCGGCCCCGTTCGACATGATGAGCGGCACCGCATTATTCAACCTGGAACCCTGATCGTCGGGCGGTTGATCGGCAAACAACGCCAAACCGCCGATCTGCAGCCATAGTTGATCAGTTCGAGCAGGGCAGAGCCTCAAGAAACGGAGAGCGTCCATGAAATACCTATGCCTGGTGTACAGCAACGAGCACGAGTTGCATTCACTGCCCGACAGCCCGAAAGACGCTGAATGCATGGCCTACGCCGAGTCGATCCAGGGCAGTGGCCGGATGCTCGCGGCCGAAGCGCTGGAGTCGGTGCAGACCGCGACCACCGTGCGCATGCGCAACGGGAAAATGTCGATCACCGACGGCCCGTTCGCTGAAACGAAGGAGCAGTTGGCCGGCTTCTACCTGATCGATGCCAAGGACCTCAATGAAGCCCTCCAGGTCGCCGGCAACATCCCGGCGGCCCGGGTGGGCTGTGTCGAGGTGCGCCCCGTTCGCCAGTTGAATCCCTGAACAACCCTCACACACAGGAGCACTGCATGAGCCCGCAACCTTGCAACAAGCAGCCTGGCGGATTCGCGTCAGTGACGTGGGTGCCGCAGGTCTGCCGGACTGATGCCTGACGTCGCGGTGACGGCTCGGGTCGAGCAGGTCTACCGTGAAGACTCGCGGCGGATTCTGGCGACCCTGATCCGCTTGCTCGGCGATTTCGATCTTGCCGAAGAGGCCCTGCACGAGGCGTTTTTCGTCGCGGTCGAGCGCTGGCAGCGTGACGGTGTGCCGGACAATCCACGGGCCTGGCTGGTGTCTGCCGGGCGCTTCAAGGCCATTGATGTGTTGCGCCGGCGCGCGCGCTTCAACGCGTCCCGGCCGCTGTTGATCGCGCAACTGGAGGCGCTGGAGCAGGCCGACTGGAGTGACGAAGACGTGGAAGACGACCGCCTGCGCCTGATCTTTACCTGCTGTCACCCGGCACTGGCGGCGGACGCCCAGGTGCCGTTGACCCTGCGGGAAGTCTGCGACCTGACCACCGAAGAAATCGCCCGGGCCTTCCTCTCGGCACCGGCCACCATTGCCCAGCGCATCGTGCGGGCCAAAGCGAAAATCCGCGACGCGAAAATCCCCTATCAAGTGCCGACCCTCGCCGAGTTGCCCGAACGTCTGGACAGCGTGCTGCGGGTGATTTACCTGGTATTCAACGAAGGGTACTCGGCGTCCATCGGCGCCGAATTGACCCGAGAGGATTTGACCCGCGAAGCGATAAGGCTGGGCCGGTTGCTGGTCGAGTTGCTGCCGGAGCCGGAGGTGATGGGCCTGCTGGCGTTGATGCTGTTGCATGAGTCGCGGCGCCTGGCCCGGACCTCGGCCAGTGGCGAGTTGATTGTGCTGGATGAGCAGGACCGTTCGTTGTGGGATGCCGGGATGATCGCCGAAGGTTGCGCGCTGGTGGAACAGGCACTGACAACCCGGCGTTTCGGGCCTTATTGCCTGCAGGCGGCGATCGCGGCGGTGCATGCCGAAGCGCCGAAGGCGGGGGAGACGGACTGGCCGCAGATTGTCGGCCTGTATGACGTGCTGTTGCAGGCCATGCCTTCACCGGTGATCGAGCTGAACCGGGCCGCGGCACTGGCCAAGCGGGATGGCCCGTTGGCGGGTTTGACCCTGGTTGAAGGGATTCTGCAGCGGGGGGAGCTGCTCGATTACCACTTGGCGCATTCGGCTCGAGCCGAATTCTGTCGGCAGTTGGGACGGGTGGATGAAGCGCGGGCGGCGTATGAGCGGGCGCTTGAGTTGACGCAACAGTTGCCGGAGCGGCGGTTTATCGAGGGGCGGCTCAAGGGGTTGGAGTGAGGTGATCCCTCGGGCCCTTCGCGGGCAAGCCTCGCTCCTACGGGGCCAGGTCAATCACAAGATGGGCTCGATCCTGTAGGAGCGAGGCTTGCCCGCGAATGGCCGCGCCGCTATTCCAGCATCTTGCCGATCAACCAGCTCCCCGCCGGCCCCGGCGGATGCAACCGCGACCATAGCGCATCCACCGACACGGTCTTCGGCCAACCGCGCACCTGAATCTCCTGCAGCGACCCCGCGCCAAAGCGTTCCACCAACCACCGGGGCAACGGCGCCCAACCGAACCCGCCCTGGGCCATTTCCAGCAGCATCAGGTAGCTCGGCGCCGACCAGACACGCCCCTTCGCCCGGCTTTCATAGGGATTGACGATGGTCGCCAGACGCAATTCGCGATGCTGCTGCAGCACGTCCTGATCCACCTTTGCCATGGCCGCCAACGGATGCGCGGGCGCGACGAACAGCGCGATTTCCGTGCGTTCGTCCACCGTCGAACTGGCCAGGTCCGGTGGGTAGCTGTCTTGCCGCTCGGCGAAGGCGACATGGGCGCGACCGCTTTGCACCAGCGCCACCAGGTCATCGCATTCGGCAATCAGGCATTCCAGTTCCAGGTCCGGATAACGCTGTTCGAAGGTGCTCAGTGCCGCTTCGAACCGGTCGGACTGGTAGGTGTCGGACAGCGCCACCGTCAGCTTCGCCTCGATCCCCTGGGACAATTGGCTGGCAGTCATTTCCAGGCGGCTGGTGGCCGCCAGAATCGCCTCCGCCCGCTGCAATACCACATGCCCGGCCGGCGTCAGGCCGGGCTTGCGACTGCTGCGATCGAACAAGGTCAGGTTCAGGTCGATCTCCAGGCTGGCCACGGCCGCGCTGATGGTCGACTGACTGCGGCCAAGCTTGCGTGCCGCCGCGGAAAACGAGCCTTGGGTCGCCGCCTGGACGAACGCCAGCAACACTTCGTGAGAGGCCATGAACTATCGCCCTGATCGATGGTTATTGGTTATGAAGTATCGATGGGATGACGGACCATGGCAACACAGTCACGCAGGAGTCTGGTCATGAACGCCAACAAATCCATTACAGAACGTATTTTCCAAGCCATTGGTTTTGAACTGCTGGCGGTGCTGATCTGTACCCCGTTGCTCGCCTGGGTCATGGACAAACCGATGCTGGAGATGGGGGTGGCGACCCTGGCTATCGCTGCCTTGGCCCTCGCCTGGAACGTGGTCTTCAACGGCTTGTTCGATCGCGCGCTCAAACGTCTCACCCTTGCGCGCAACGCCTGGGTACGTGTCGTGCACGCATTGCTGTTTGAAGGCGGGCTGGTCGCCGTCGGCGTGCCGCTGATTGCCTGGTGGCTGAATGTCAGCCTGTGGCAAGCGTTCCTGCTGGACATCGGTGTGCTGCTGTTTTTCCTGCCGTATACCTATGTTTATCACTGGGCGTATGACGTGGTGCGTGAGCGTGTGGTCATGCGCACCTCTTGCGAAGGATAAAAGCCAAGATCGCAGCCTGCAGCAGCCCCTACACCGATCAGGTACAACCACTACAATTGCGGATGTACCCGATTCCTGTAGGCGCTGGCTTGCCAGCGAAGGCGGCCTCGAGCCATGCCGCGCCCATGAAGACGCCTTCGCCGGCAAGCCGGCTCCTACAGGTTTGGTGTTGACCACAAACCATTAGTACGCAGGTCAACAAGGAACTGCCGCAGGCTGCGATCTTTTGATCCTGGCGGTCTGCTTACAAAAACATCCCCCCCGAAGCCTCGATCCGCTGCCCGTTGATCCACTGGCCACCCGGCGCCATCAGTAACGCAATGGCCGCGCCGATGTCGTCCGGCTGGCCGACACGACCCAGCGCGGTATTGCTGGCGACCAGTGTGTTCACCTGCGCGTTGTCGCGCACCGTACCGCCGCCGAAATCGGTTTCGATCGCGCCAGGTGCCAAGGTATTCACTGCAATGTTACGCGCACCCAGCTCCTTGGCCTGGTAGCGCGTCAGCACTTCCATGGCACCTTTCATGGCCGCGTAGGCGCCGTAACCCGGCATGCTGAAGCGGGTCAGACCGCTGGAAACATTGAGAATGCGTCCACCGTCAGCCAGCAGCGGCAACAGCTTCTGCGTCAGAAAAAACGGCCCCTTCAGATGGATGTTCATCAGCAGATCGAACTGGGCGACGGTGGTGTCGACGAAGTTCGCATTCACGCCGATGCCTGCGTTGTTGATCAAAAAGTCGAACTGCTGACGATCGAAATGCTGTTGCAGGACATCGGCGACCTGAGTGGCGAATTCGGCGAAGCCTTCACTCTGTCCAACGTCGAGTTGCAGCATCGCGGCGCGACCGCCGAGACTTTCGATGTGCGCCACCAAGGCGTGCGCCTCTTCGGCGCGGCTGTTGAAAGTGCCGATGATGTCGACGCCCTGGGCGACCAGATGCAGCGCTGCGTTTTTGCCAAGGCCACGGCTGGCGCCGGTGATCAATGCGATTTTACGGTTCATGGGACTTCCTCAAGCGCGGTGAGTGATGGCGTGAAGGAAGTTTATTTATCCGCAGCACAGTGATAAACAGAGCTGAATCGGAATCACTGGTCGGTTAAATCGGACAATAGGGGCGACCCATGAACAAGCTGGAACTGCTGCGCACCTTTGTGCGTGTCAGCGAGATGTCGAGTTTTACCCTCGCCGGTGAAAGTCTGGGCTTGCCCCGGTCTACGGTCTCCGACCACGTCCAGGCCCTCGAAACGCTGCTGGGCACGCGCCTGCTGCAACGCACCACGCGCAAGGTCCAGGCAACCCAGGACGGCATCGTGTTGTACGAACGCAGCAAGGACTTGCTGTCGCACATGGACGAAATCGAGGGGCTGTTTCGCCAGGATGCGGCTGCGCTCACCGGGCGCATCCGCATCGACATGCCGAATATTCTGGCCCGTCGCGTCGTGATGCCGCGCCTGCCCGAATTCATGGCGCAGCACCCCCATCTGGAGCTGGAAATCAGCAGCACCGACCGCCGGGTCGATTTGCTCGGTGAAGGTTTTGATTGTGTGGTGAGGGTCGGCGCGCAGCCGGATCAATCGGTGGTCGCCCGCCACTTGTGCGACTTTGTCATGGTCAACTGCGCCAGCCCGGCTTATCTGCAACGCTATGGTGTGCCTGAACGACTCGAAGACCTGGCGCACCATCGGCTGGTGCATTACGTCGGTGTCCTGGGTTCGCGCCCGGAAGGTTTTGTGTACGAGGTGGACGGGCAGTCGCATCAAGTGCCGATGGCGGGCAGCGTCACGGTCAACAGCACCGATTGTTACGAGTCGGCGTGCCTGGGTGGTTTTGGTTTGATCCAGGCGCCGCGGGCGGGCATGACGCCGCACCTGCTCAGCGGTGAGCTGGTGGCGGTATTGCCGCAGTTCAACGCGCCGTCCCTGAGGGTTTCACTGCTGTATGCCCGGCAACGGCATTTGCCGTTGCGGGTCAGGGCGTTCATGGATTGGTTGGGGCAGGTGATCCTGCCAACCACCTGAGCACCACCTCCCCCCTGTAGGAGCTGGCTTGCCAGCGAAAGCGGTGGATCAGCCGACATATTTATTGCCTGAACGGACGCCTTCGCTGGCAAGCCAGCTCCTACAGGGGGTTATGTGGTGGTCAGATAATTTGGGTGACGGTGGCGGAGCGTCGCCCACCGGGGCCTTGTACAGCGCGCGATTCTTGACGAAAACCCGCAAGGCAGCAGCAACAGCGCGGCGAAGCCGAAGCCGACCAGCGGCGACAGCAATAGCGCATAACCGATCTTGGTCGCCTGTGCCCAGTCCACGCCGCTGGTGCCGTCGTGGCCATGCATCAGGCTGTTGGCCGTGAACAACAATCCGATGGCCAGCACCGTGAAAAAATCACAATGGTCAGCAGGCCGGGTTTTTTGTCGAGCTGCGGTTTGGCGCTGCTGGTGGGCGCCCGGGCGGCGGTGAAGGCAGGAGTAGCCATGGCGGACAATCCTGAGGAGGCGAGGAGTGTTTGTCATGACCATTGCTAAATATTACAGAGAGGTTGCGTTGGGTCAGGGTTTGGGCGTTTTGCGGGCTGTCTGATTAATAATCCTGACGCTTGCGAAACGCCCAGCGCCCGGCGATCACCGTGAAGGTCGCGACCAAAGCCACCAGGATCCAGAACCCCTCTGGGTCACCGGAAAGCGGCACCCCACCGACATTCATGCCAAAAAAACCGGCAATGATGTTGATCGGCAGCGCCAGCACTGTGACCACAGTCAGCGTAAACAAGGTGCGGTTGCTCTGTTCGTTGAGGTTGGCGGCGATTTCTTCCTGCAACAGCTTGATCCGCTCCCCCAGTGCCGTGAGGTCGTTGATGATCAGCGCAAACTCCTCGGTGGATTTGCGCAACTCCTTCACGTCCTCTTTCTGCAACCACTGGGGCGGGCGATTGAGCAACCGCAGCAGCGAGCCGGGTTCCAGCGCCAGCAGACGTTGCAGGCGCACCAGCACCCGGCGATTGGCGCCCAGCTCGGCCCGGTTGGTCGACAGTCGCGACGACAGCAACTCATCCTCGACCTGGTCGACACTGAGGCTGGTCTTGCGCACGATCTGCGTCAGCACTTCGCCCTGATCGCGCAGCAAATGCACCAGCAGTTCCAGCGGCGAGCGGAAGCACTCGCCGGCCTTCACCGACGAGCGCAATTTATCCACCGAATGCAGCGGTTGCAGGCGCGCGCTGATGATCAGCCGGCTGCGGGCGCAGACCCACAGCGTCGACACATCGGACGACACCATGCTGCTGAGGTTGAAGACCACATCGTTGACCACCGCCAGCAACGCTGAATCGACGTGCTCGATGCGCGTCGAACGCGAGCCTTCATGCAGTGCCTCGAAAAACTCTTCGGGCAATCGCAGATGGTTTTTCATCCAGCGCTCGCACGCGGCATGGGCGAGGTTGAGGTGCAGCCAGAGAAATTCATCGCTGTCGTCCGGCTGTTGCAGGCACTGCAAAGCGCTGGCCGAATCGATTTCCCTGCCACGTTCGCCGGGGCGAAAACGGAAACCGTACAGCAGACCGAACAGGTCCGGATCGCGGTGGCTTTGGTCGATGCTGTGGTTCATGGAGGCTCGCTGTGAGGAGGCGCCTGTCGCGGGTTTCACAGGTTCACTTGAGCCGCATCATCGCAAGGCTGTTTGACGGTTTTGTGACGGTTCCTAGGGGCGAATGGGCAGGCTGAAGGTAAAGATCGTGCCCTGTTCCGCGTTGGAGACCACGTCCAGCGTGCCGCCATGGGACCTGGCGATTTCGCTGGCGATGTACAAGCCCAACCCGAGGCCGGCCTGCGGTGTATCGCCGGTCGGTCGCGAGTAGGGTTTGAACAGGTGCGGCAACGCCTCCTCGGCAATCTGTCCCTGATTTTTGACGCTCAGCACAAAGGTGGCTTGATCGCTTTGCGCGCTGGCCACGACCGCACCTGCACGATCGCCATGGGTGACCGCGTTGGCCACCAGATTGGAGGCCAGTTGCGCGACTCGCTCGCGATCGCACTGCACATCGCGCAAGTCGCCGATGGACGACAGGATACTGCGGTCGGGGTGCACGCTCTGGATTTCAGCAATCACATGGCGTAATGCCTCTTCCAGATCCGGGCACGGCTCGATGTTCACCGGGATGCCCTTGCCCATGGAGCCGCGGGTGAAATCCAGTACATCGTCGACCAGTCTGGTCGCGCGCCGGGCGCTGGTCAGTATGTGTTGCACCAGCTTGTCGCGGGCCGGGTCGGGAAACTTGCGCAGGAGCATTTCCGCGCCGGCGCTGATGGCAAACAAGGGGTTGCGCAAGTCATGCCCGAGCACGGCGATGAACTGTTCGCGCAGTTCTCCGTTGGCCTGCTCCTGAATCAGCGCCGCTTCGGTCTTCTGCTGGTTTTCTTCGGATTCGATCTGCAGCGCCAGCATCCGTGCGAACGACTCCATGGTGCTCTGGATCGTGCTGGAGGTGAGCGGCGCCGGGTTGGGATCAAGGGCGCAGATGGTGCCGAAGAAACGCCCGTCAGTGCGAAACACCGGTACCGCAATGTAGCTTTCGAATTGATACAGGCGCGGCGTGTGGTGGTCGCGGTAAAGCGGGTCGTCACTGGCCTTGTCGATCACCACGGCGTGGTGGGCCTGGCGTATTTCGTGGCACAGCGTGGTCGTGACCTCCAATTCACCACCGACCTGCAGGCCGAAACCCAGTTGATCGAGCACCGCACAGGCGGTCCAGGAGTCTTCGGTGACGCGGGCCACTGCAGCAAAGCGCAGGCCGGTCATTTCGCGGATCACCTGAAGTATGGCGGGCACCGCGCTGATTCGACCGATGGTGGCGATGTCTGCTGCCGCTGTATGACCCATGTACGTTGTTCTCGCTGCAAGACGCCGAGGATGTCGAGGAATTCTAACGGGCTGGCGCGAGCTTGGCGTCACTTGTTTGATGGCGTTCGGAATCAGTTGCCGCAAGATGCAAAAAGCCGCACGACCCGACGGTCGTGCGGCTGTTTGATAGGCGTATCAGTCGTCTTGTTTGTTTTTCAGGACTTCGCCGGTGGCGGCATTCAAATCCACGTCCCATTCAATGTTTTTGGCATCGCGCAGTTCAACTTCGTATTCGTAGTTGTTGAAGTGGTTGTCCAGGTCGCTGTCGGTAATCGTGGCCCCCGGGTGCAGTTTCAGCACGATCTGGTTCAGTTCTTCCAGCGGCTTGATCTTTTTGTCTTTGACCAGCTGCGGGATCTGATCGACAGGCACATCGGCCTGGGCCAGGCCAGCGGTGAGGGTCAGGGCAGCTGCGGTGAACAAGGCAGTCAGGGTTTTCATGGGGTTCTTTCCTTGGATTGATCTGTTTAAGTGGGATCAGATTAACTGTGGCAACTTAATTCAGCCTTAATTCCTCAAGCGGCGTCGTTAGTTAGAGCTTCGCTGGCAAGCCAGCTCCTACGAGGCCTGCGCAAAACCTGTAGGAGCGTGGCTTGCCCGCGATGGCAGCGCCTCGGTGTAACGCCAGGCGCACATCAATACCCATTGTTCTTCAACAACTGCGCCACACTCGCCGCCGCCGGCCGTTTATAAAACTTGAGCAGTTCGCTGGCGCGGTTGGTGAAAATGCCATCGACCCCGGCGTCCATGACTTTCTGATAATCCACGGCATCGTCGACGGTGTAGGCGTGCACCAGCAAGCCCTGGTCATGGGTGTACTGGTTCATCCACGGTTGCACCAGGTCCGAGTAACTCTGATCACCCCCCTGGGTCAGCCTGACAGAAGGGCCGGTGCCGATGGCGCCCTGGGCCTTGGCGTACTCGACCCAGCGCTGGAATTCGGCTTTGTCCTTCGGTTGCTGTTTGGCGTAGAACGTCGCTTTGTCCTTGTCGCCGGACTGGGCGAAGGTCACCTTGGACTTGGGCTCGATGCTGCCTTCGCCGACCCACAGCAGCAGGATCTTCGGCACTTGCGGCATTTCCTTTTGCAACAGTTCGAGGCTGCCCTTCTCGAACGTTTGCAGCACCACCTTGCCTTTGCCCTGGCCGACCGCCAGTTCGCTTTTCGCCAGTTTCGAACCGGTCGGACTCAACCAGCCGCGATCCTGGAGCTTGTCCTTGAGGTCGCGTTCGAGACCGGGAAACTGCTTCGGTTCCTTGGTTTCGATGTACAGGCCCGGCTTGTGCAGCGGGTTGCCCTGGGCGATGTCGATGATCTCGTCCAGGGTCAGGATCTTCAGCCCCGCATAGGACGCACGGGCGCGATCCGGATAAGCGTGGTTGAACCAGCTGCCGGCATCGAGGGTTTTCAGTTCGGCAAGGGTGAAGGCGTTGGCCGGGCTGTCCTTGCGCTCCGGAAATTTGGTGGCGACGTCGGTGGTGCGTTGCAGGTTGTCGTCGTGCAGGGCGAACAGCACGCCGTCCTTGCTGCGCTGCAAGTCCAGCTCCAGGTAATCGGCGCCCAGATCGCGCGCCAGTTTGTAAGCCGGGGCGGTGGATTCCGGTGCATCGAAGGACGCGCCACGGTGGGCGATCACGGCGGGATGCGGGATACCCAGGCGGGTCGCCAGTGCGGTGGGGCTTGGTTCGCTGGCGGCCTGTGCCTGGCCGAGGCCGAGCAGCACACTCAGCAACAGGGCGCTTTGGGTGAAGGTGACAGGCATGGGTCGAGGTCCTTTCGCAGTTTTTCAAAGAGTCCCCTTTTAACAACTGAGGGCTGCCAGCGCTATCGCGAGACCGACATAAACCGATTCAAAGCAGATATTTCCCGCGCTTTCATGCGGTTCCTTGCAGTACCCTTGGCCCCGGCAGCGTCCCCGGCAGAGGGAACGCCATTGATTTGTCTTGCGTGTAAACCATCGATCACCGGTCCATCGCGACCCTTTGTGAGGTTTACCATGCGTATCACTTCCCAGCTCATCTGCCAGGCTGCCGACCAACTCAAGGGCTTCGTCGGCCTCAATCGAAAAACCGGCCAGTACATCGTTCGCTTCAGTGAAGACGCGTTCGGCATGGACGTGGCGGATGACGGCATCATTGCGGCGAGCGAGTTCGTCTGGGCAGCCGGTCCGGAGCAGGCCATGACGCTTAAACGCGAGTCGATTCAGTTGTTGCTGGATCAGCACATCGATGACCGGATCAACATTACCGAACCGTTGCGGGTGTACATGAACCGGCGGGAAGTGCCTGAGATTTCGGCAGTGCGCAGTCTGGTGCAGGACTGATCAGCGGCTCGGCTGATCCTTGGCCACAAAGTGCTGATGCATCTCCGACGTCAGGCTCTCGATGCGTTCAGTCAGGGCCTTGGTCATTTCGGTCAGCCGGGTGTTCTGCTCCAGCAGTTCCAACAGTTGCGCGCTGTTCTGCGCGGCCTGGGCCTGACGTTCGGCGTTGGCCACGGCCAGGGCTTCGCGGTGCTGCGCATCGGCATCGGACTGGGCTTTGTCACGGGCGGCCTGGCGGGTCTGGGCCAGCAGAATCAGGGGTGCGGCATAAGCCGATTGCAGGCTGAACGCCAGGTTGAGCAGGATGAACGGGTACAGGTCAAAGTGGGCCACGCCAAACAGATTAAGGCATATCCACACCACCACGATCAGCGTCTGCGCACCGAGAAAGGTCGGTGTGCCGAAGAACCGCGCAAAGGCTTCGGCGCGCAAGGCAAACTTGTCGTTGCCAAAGGTCGGCGCCAGGTGCGCGTGAGGCCGGTGGAAACGCAGGTGATCGACGGCGGCGGTGGTTTTGGTGTCGGTGGTCATGGGGCTCTCTGCCTGGCGCTGGGACTGAGGCTCACTATAGCGCCAGGGCGCAGCGAGAGCTTGATCTAGACCTGATGGCAGGCCAGAAACATGTCCAGCGCCGACTCCACGACTGCGCTCTGCCGCTCGGCTGACAGGGTTGGCAGGCCCATGGAAATCTGTGGCCAGAAGGCAAAGGACTTGAGCATTCCCTGAATCTGCTGCGCGGCAAATTCCGGCTCGCCCGGTTTTAACCGGCCGGCGGCCTGGGCGGCACGGATCCACAGGGTCAGGCTTTCTTCGCGTTCGCCCATGCGCGCGACCATGTTCTGCGCACGCTCCGGGGAATGGATGGTGGCGGCGATGGCAATCCGGGCCAGGTCGAGAAAATTGTCGTCGCTCATCATCTGCAACTTTGCCATCAGCATCCGGCGCATCTGGTCGCGCAGGGGCAGGTCCGGACGGTAGGACGTTTCCGGTTCCGCGGTCAGTCGCGCCCACAACTGATTGAGGATTTCGGCGAACAACTCTTCCTTACTGGGGAAGTGGTTGTACACCGTGCGCTTCGACACCCCTGCAGTGGCGGCGATCTTGTCCATGCTGGTGATGTCGAAGCCGTTGGCACGGAATTCGGCAATCGCCGCCTGAATGATGGCTGCACGTTTTCGATCGGTGAGGCGCTGTGGGGCAGTCATAGGGACGCTTCGTCAGGAAAAGGTAAAGATTACACTGATCAGTTTACTTGTGATCGGCAATGATGCAACCTAGAAACTACACTGTGCAGTGTAATGCTCTGTTAATCCTGTGCAGTGACCATAGAGTTTTCGGCTAGTGCGTGCGTGCTCGGCCATTTAACGTTTCAAAGCAGAGGGCCGCCAATCAGCGGTTTTCCTGGAGTCTTCAGCCATGGCCACCTCAACTTCCCCGGCGGACAACACCGCCACACCTGAAGCATCTCGACAGACTCAAGTGCAATACCGAAACCATGCCCCGGTGCAACGCGAAGGTTTTCGTAAAACCTTGCGCATCCTGTGGAACATGATCTTCCACAAACCGGGCAACACCCGCCCGACGGCACCCGTACCGGTGCAAAACCTGACGCGAGCGGCATTGCTTGCCGCGCCCAATCACAGCGTCTACCGCCTCGGTCATTCCACGGTACTGCTGAAACTGCGCGACAAATTCTGGATCACCGACCCGGTCTTCGCTGAACGCGCCTCACCGGTGCAATGGGCCGGCCCCAAGCGTTTCCATCAGCCACCGATCAGCCTGGACGAATTGCCGCCGATTGAAGCGGTGATCCTGTCCCACGATCACTACGACCACCTCGATTATCAGGCGGTACTCAAACTGGCGGACAAGGCTAACTACTTTCTGACGCCCCTGGGCGTGGGCGACACCCTGATCAAATGGGGCGTCGACGCCAGCAAGGTGCGTCAGCTGGACTGGTGGCAGGGCACCGAGGTCGAAGGCCTGCAGTTCATCGCCACCCCTTCGCAACATTTTTCCGGCCGCGGCCTGTTCGATGGCAACAGCACCCTGTGGGCTTCATGGGTGATGATCGACGGCGACACGCGAATCTTCTTCAGCGGCGACAGTGGCTATTTCGACGGCTTCAAACGCATCGGCGAACAGTTCGGACCGTTCGACCTGACACTGATGGAAACCGGCGCCTACAACGTTGAATGGCCCCATGTGCACATGCAGCCGGAGCAGACCTTGCAAGCGCATCTCGATCTGAAAGGGCGCTGGTTACTGCCCATCCACAACGGCACTTTCGACCTGTCGATGCATGCCTGGTACGAACCCTTTGACCGGATCCTGGCGTTGGCCTGGGAGCGCAATGTGTCGATCACCACGCCGCAAATGGGGCAAGCCTTCAATGTGCTGCATCCGCAGCGAGGCAGCACCTGGTGGGACGAGGTCGAGCAGCAGGTGTACCAGCAGAGTGTCGGCTAAAGCGGCTACAGGGCGGGGCGCGTATTCGTACAGGATTCAGCGATAAGTGATGACGGACATTTCCAGCGTCGTCGATAGGCTGGAAAACGGGTGAACTCATTCACTCGCTATCCATCATCACAAGGATTTTTATCACATGGATGTGACATTAAAAGCCTGCATGACGCGAAGGCATTGGCCATCGCCGAGTCGCTGGATCAAGAGCGACGGGCAGGGCATATTCGAGGCCCACTGCATGGCATTCCGATACCGTGGGCCTGCTCAGTCGCACGGGCATTATTCCCGTGACATACAAAACCGATACCCCGGGCCGATGACGCGCACCGTTCGCGAGGCTGCCCTGCTATTGAATGCCATGACCGGCAATGACAATGCCGAACCGATCAAAACACCACAGCCCATTCGCCGCGTGGATTACACGAAATGGCTGCAACCGACACGAACCGGTCTTGCCGTCCAAAGCCTGGAGCAACTGGTGCAATTCAACGAAAACGCTCCCGGCGCAAGTATCCCGTGCGCGGCGGGCACCGGCGTTTAATCCGTAGGCAGTGGCGGGTGCTGAATAGGCGAGTCATAGCTCGACGCTCATTGAGCGTCAGAGCTGCTCCTGCCAGATCACTCAACCATCGCATAATCCGCCCGTCCCACCGGATTCGGCGTCGAGCCCTTCACATTCATCCCTCTCCCCGGCGCAAACCCCGGGAAGAACACCAACCCCTCCGCTTCGAACCGGTAAGCCAACGCCAGCCGGGTCACATCCAGCACATCACGCTCGGCTTCGAATCGTTGAATGGCGTCAACCGAAACGCCGGATTCTTCAGACAGCTCTTTGATACTCCAACCCAGCATCGCCCGGGCCTGGGCGCAGTGGGTTGGCGTGAATTGGAAAAGGGCGATACGTTCCAGGGTGATCTTCATCGCATAAGAGGCCATGGTGTTCTCCGGGCTCGAGAGTGTCGGTTCAAAATATACTGTGTTTTTGTACAGTTGTTTTGGCCTCGGATCAAACTCATTTTTTGAAGCATGCTATTTCGGCCACTCCAGCCAGATCTACGATGGCTCTCACGGCACTCGGCGAAACAGCGTCGAATACGCCGCTGATCTCTCACAGTCTAAATCCCAACGCGAGCAGCAAACCTCCTGGATCGGGCGGCTTCGGACCGAGTGCATGCCCGTTTCTACGTGGGTTTGCTAGTTTTTGTAATAGCAAGCATGCGCATCAGTCAGGGTTGGAATCAGGAGGCCTCTTCTCACGAATATGCCTTCGCACCATTTCAACTTCACCCAGGAGAACCTCATATCGATCCTCGAAAGCGACTGGAAGAAATTCAAGGAACTGCGCAAGATTGCGCTCGATCGTTTCTGCCAAGGTGTACTGGCTGATGCCAACACCATCACCGGGCATGACGCGCTTTCGTCGCAAGCCAGGTATGTAATGCTTCATCGCTTGATGCGCGATCGGCACAACGACATAGGCCGGATTTTCGACGCCTACAGTCGCTACAAGGCACCCATGGCCCTGCGATTGATGGTCAGGCACGACTTATTGACCGATGCAGAACTCTCGATTCTCAGCGAGGCAACGCAGCAGGACCTTGCTGACGTTGTTCGCCAGCCCTATGAGCTTGAATGGATTGAAGAGATCGAGCGAGAGGACTGAACATCGCACATCGCATTATTAAAGGACCACGAATGTTGATCTTCAACTGCACCGAAGCCGCCGGCAACTTCTTCAGTCGCGTGCACAAAGGCAAGAAAATCACCCCGGTGGAGAAGCCGCCATCGACCGTTGTCGAGGACGACGAGCCAGACGAATTCGCCGAGCAATGGCTGGTCCACGCCAAGACCGTGCAACGCAAGCACGTGTTGTACGTCATCCATGTGCAAACTCGTTACTGCATGATCTTCGCCGACGCTAAAAAGGCTGACGTTGCAGGTTTTATCCAACGATTTACCGAGCGCTGGATGAATGGGCTGATGCGTGATGCGCTGCACCATGACGCCCTGCAATGGGCGGGTGGTACCGACATGCTGGCGCGAATCGCTGAAAGCTGCCGCCAATACAAGCTGTACAAACGTGGTCATCGCAGTGCGCAGGGACACCTGGGTGAAATTGCCTGGATCTTTGAGGATTACGCCGCAGAGTGGGGATGTTTACCTCCAGACGAGATCATGGCTGGTCGCTTTGACGCAAAGATGAATGGCTTCATCAGAGGAAATAAAAGCGTCAAAGGTTATTTAGTGCCGGACGAAGAAATGATGGCCCACTGGATGCGCCAGTACTGTGGTCTCGACGAGTCCGTCATCCAGGACGCCCGCAACCGACGTGATGAAGTAAAACGAGAGATACGGGAGCTGGAAGCGGCCCACGAGCAGCAGGATCAGCCGTTGCAATAACGCTATGCAGCGAGTTACTTGCCCGCCAACCCCGGCGCCTCACGAATAATGAAGTGATCCAGGTTCTCGATATCGGCACTGAACACCCCGAACGTCTGCTCGGGGTTCTTCTTGCTCGGCACCTGCTGCAACTCCGGCGTCACCCCATAAAAGAAGCAAAACAACTCGGCATCACTGTCGATGGCATGCTTGATCTCCTCCAGAAACGCCTTGCGCTTGCGGTAGTTCTCAATCAGCTTCTTGCTCAGGTAAACGTTGACCGAATAAGGCTTCTTCTTCGCCTCATCCCCTTGCTTGAACCAGACCTTCTGTTCGAAATCGATGCGAAAGCTCTGGGTGTAATCCTTGATCTCCTTGATCTTGCCCCAGTAGATCAGCCCCTTGTTGTCCTGCAGATACTCGATTTTCTTGAAGAATGATGCATAAGGCGCCGTGTGCTCGCCAATCTTCAGCGGCATGCGCTTGAGCAACTCCTTGTCCTCGAAGTTCGAGACGAAGCATTCCACCGGATGCGCGAAGACACTGGTCTTGTCCGGCGCCGAGTCGCGAGTTGAATGCTCGACGTCACTGGCCGCTGAAGGAAGTTTGGGATCATCCCGCAGGACATCCGCCATCACTGCCGGGTTGGATGGCTTGCGCACATACTCACGCCGAGTCAGCAATAACTCGGATGGGAAATATTCCTCGCGACTGTCATCCGTTTCCGCACCCTCCGCCTCGACGCCCGATGCCGGCGTCTTCAAGCTGACATAAGGACAACCCTCGATATGCCGGGTGCTGGGGATGTTCTTGAAGTGCGGCGTGCGTACGTAATTGACATTCTTGGCGTTGAACGTCCCCAACACATTCCCCGCATCGAACGCCAAGCGGCACGCATCGTTGGGGCACTGGAAGTGCTCCTTGGCGGAATCGAACGCCATCGTCTCGTCGAAATTCAAATCGCGCACGTCATAGATCGACAGCTTGGCGTCGAGGCTGAGGCAGTAGGCGAGGTCGAATTTCATGGTGGGCGCGGGTCTTTGAGTGGGGAAGGGGTATTAATAGCGGGAGGCGCCTGGTGGCGCACCTGTTAATTCACCTCAGTAACGCCACCATCTTCATTTTCAGGGCTACGTCACAGCCTTGTGCGTTCTAGGCGCGACACATGCGCCATCTGCTCTCGAGTTTCTGGTTCGATCTGGTCGTGAGAGCTTTCCGCCAATCGTGTAGGAGTTTTCCTTAAATTTGGTAGTCTTCATCCTCTAATAAGAGGATGAGTGGATGCCAGCTGTCATTGCCGAAAATGATGAATCGAAGTGGGCCGACGAAACTGGGGTCCGTTACCACTTCCCGAAGCAGTACCGAGCGATACTGACCGAAGGAACGGCGGTGCTTTATTACAAAGGGAAGATGACAAACAAGGCTTTTTCGGATCAGCGTCTGAGTACCAATCCTCACTATTTTGGTATTGCTCGAATTGGAAAGGTTCATGCGGATGAGAACAGCACGCAAGGTGATTTGTTCGCTGTCATTGAGGGCTTCAGACCTTTTGAATCTGCAGTCCCGATCAAGCTCGACGGGGAATACCTCGAGCAAATTCCTGTAAAACTGAAGAGTAATTACTGGCGTAATGGTGTCCGGTTAATTGACCAAGCGGTGTTTGACGGCATCTGCTCCCATGCTGTGCTGAAGTCGGAGCAGGTCGACGACTTCAGCTCAATCGATAGTGCACAGGAATTTGAGACTAGAGTTATCGGGACTGAAGGGAAAAAAATCGCCTATTACGGTGTGAGGTATGAGCGCTGTCCGAAGCTTAGGCTTCAGGCAATCGCTATTCATGGGCTTCGATGTAAAGCCTGTGACTTTGACTTTGAGAAAGCGTACGGCGCGCATGCAAAAGGCTTTATCCATGTACACCACGTGAAGCCCATTTCCGAATTTGACGAGGACCAGGTTGTCGATCCAGCGACTGACTTGATTACCCTCTGCGCAAATTGCCACGCGGTTACTCATAGGAGGCCCGAAAAGTTGCTGAGCATTGAGCAATTGAAAAGTCTTCTCAACGGTCGTTGGGTTTTCGATGATTTAACCTAAGCTAGCTAGGTGGGTGTAAGAACGCCGAGGGGAGAAACCCTCGGACGATACTGAGTGGCCATAACGGGAATACGAAAATTCCTACAACAATAGCGACGACTCTCACAAGCGATCTTACAAGCACGTCAGTTAACCCATTGAATGCTTCGACGATTGGAACACCTGTGCGACCCTCCGCCACCAAGGTTTAACTGCTGTCACCGGCCGCTGCGGCTGATTATGCAGTAGATGAGGCATGTCCCGCAGCCGAATCCAGCCTTCATCCTGCCAATGCAGCAGGCTCAACGACATCTCCGGCCAATCCAACAAGCTCAACATCGGCCGATCCGGATTTACCGAGGGTTCTGCGTCGCGTAAGGCTGGCACCACCTGATGGGTCAACCACGCACGCAGTAAGCGATTCCCTGGAACGTAGTGATAAACCAACAGCGCATATACCCCTGACTCGCTGAGCATCAGCTGTTTTTCTGGCTGCCAGAAATACTCAATCCACAAAACACGACGCTGATCTTTATCCAATTTGCTAACCATACGATCACTCAGATGGACGCCCATTAAACGGCCAATATCGCGGGCGCAGAACCATGGTTGATTTTCAAGAAGAAGGGCGTGGAGGTGGAGGTTGTGGCGGGTGAAGATCGTCGGGCTAAGGGGATCGCGCATGACCGATCGGTGTGGAGTTTCTGCAGGCATATCCATTACCTCTACGTTTGAGTGGAAGAGGGCCGGAACCCGACGTAGAGGATCTAAGAAATCCCAACAGGCTGTTTCCCCACTCACAGGATTGCGCGTGTATCGCTGATATCAGCGCGCGTTCTGTGGAAAGGAAGTTAGCTTCTACGTTGGGCGTTTCTTAGGCACCTGCTGTAGAGCTTAGAGGTGCTCTGAAACGACATCAATGCGGACGATGCTGGAATTGTTGTAGGAGTTTTAGTGGTGAAGGTCGAGTTTAGTGAGACTTTTCTTACCCAATAAAAAGGCCCCGATCAGATCGGGGCCTTTTGCAATTCGATTTGTCGATTTACATCGTCAAATCGCGGCGAACTCGGGAATCAATCCCAGCTCAACGCCCCACCAGTCTGATACTCAATAACCCGCGTCTCAAAGAAATTCTTCTCTTTCTTCAAGTCCATGATCTCGCTCATCCAAGGGAACGGGTTAGTCGTCCCTGGGTACTCTTCTTTAAGACCGATCTGCGACAGACGACGGTTAGCGATGAACTTGAGGTAGTCCTCCATCATCGCCGCATTCATCCCCAGCACGCCACGAGGCATGGTGTCCCGCGCGTATTCGATCTCCAGCTGAGTGCCTTGCAGAATCATCTGCGAAGCCTCTTCCTTCATCTCGGCATCCCACAAATGCGGGTTTTCGATTTTGATCTGGTTGATCACGTCGATGCCGAAGTTCAGGTGCATGGATTCGTCGCGCAGGATGTACTGGAACTGCTCGGCGACGCCGGTCATTTTGTTGCGGCGGCCCATGGAGAGGATCTGGGTGAAGCCGCAGTAGAAGAAGATGCCTTCCAGGACGCAGTAGTAGGCGATCAGGTTGCGCAGCAGCTCTTTGTCGGTTTCGACGGTGCCGGTTTCGAACTTCGGATCGGAGATCGAGCGGGTGTATTTGAGGCCCCAGGTGGCTTTTTTCGCGACCGATGGGATCTCGTGGTACATGTTGAAGATCTCGCCTTCATCCATGGCCAGGGATTCGATGCAGTACTGGTAGGCGTGGGTGTGGATCGCCTCTTCGAAGGCCTGGCGCAGGATGTACTGGCGGCATTCCGGGTTGGTGATCAGGCGGTACACGGCCAGGACCAGGTTGTTGGCAACCAGGGAGTCGGCGGTGGAGAAGAAGCCGAGGTTGCGCATGACGATGCGGCGCTCGTCGTCGGTCAGGCCTTCCGGGTCTTTCCAGAGGGCGATGTCGGCGGTCATGTTGACTTCTTGCGGCATCCAGTGGTTTGCGCAGCCGTCCAGGTACTTCTGCCAGGCCCAGTCGTACTTGAAAGGTACGAGCTGGTTGAGGTCGGCGCGGCAGTTGATCATGCGCTTTTCGTCGACCGCTACGCGGGCGGAGGCGCCTTCGAGTTCGGCAAGGCCTTCGGCAACGTCGAGGTTGTTCAGGGCTGCTTTGGCTCGGGCGATCGCGGCGGAATCGGACGCGGTGACGGCGCGAGCTTCTTGAGCCGCGACACCACCAGCCGTATCGAGGCGGTCCATGTTGGCTTCAGTCGCGTGGCCGGCGTTTGCGCCTTTTACAACGGTTTCGCCGCTGTCTTCTTTGTCGAATTCGTCCCAGCTCAGCATGACGTGTCGTCTCCTGCGTGAGGGCCAGATGCCCGTGTGATTGTGTTCACACAGCTTTCTGACCGCATTGGATCTTAAGAAATAGTTTTTTGCAGCAGCTAAGGCAGGCAATAAAACAGAATTTTGTACGGGGTTCCGAGAGCCACTGATGGGCGCGGGCAGCGATGATCGCTACTGCGGGGCTTCAGACTGGCTTTACATCCCTGTAAGGGGATATTGCAGGCCCGTTTAGGGCGGCATTATAGGGAAGTTTTCATCGCTTTGCTGCGGTGAAATTGGCTGACGGGCTGGTCGACGAGATACGTTTTTCGTTGGAGCGAGGATTTACAGGGCTTTGGCAGCGATCACGGGTGCAGTTTTTTTTTCATAAAATTTAACGCAGATCTTTTTTGTTCAAAAAACAGCCAGAAAATCACGTTTTTTACTACATCTTGTGTTTTTGGCCGTTTTTAAGTAGCTCCAGACACAACTAAGCCCGACCGAAGTCGGGCTGTAAGTCACGCTCGAGGATCAGCTCAGGCGACCAGCACCCACGTGATCGGCACCATCGGCAGCGACCTTGGCGGCACCGGTGTGATCGAAGCCGTCAGCGGCGACTTTGGCGGCGCCTGTGTGATCAAAACCGTCGGAAGCGAGTTTGCCCGCACCGACGTGATCGGCACCGTCGGCGGCGAAGTTAGCCGAGCCGGTATGGTCGTAACCGTCAGAAGCGACAGCTGCCGAGTTGGTGTAGGCAGCCGAGCCGGTGCGGTCGTAGCCGTCGGCGGCAAAGGTGTTGGCGGCCAGGACGGAGAGGGTCAGGGCGATGATCAGTTTGGCTTTCATGTGAGTGCTCCAGGTTCGTTGGCGTTGTGTGCCTTGGGTGTGGAATTGATACTACGCCGACTATTTTGATTAAAAAGCGCAAATAAACGCTAAAAATAATCGAATAATTCGATATAGAAGGTTCGGCGCTTCATCTGCCTTGAACCGCGGGCGGATGGGTCGAACCTTGGAAAGGAGAGGGCGGGTGATCAGCCGTTGGAGCAGCCGTTGCCCATGACGCTGTAACGCAGGATGTGGCGCTGACCTTTGGAGTCGTCGTATTCCATTTTGGCCGGAACAACTTCGCAGACGTTGGGGATTTCGCTCATCGAGATGACTTTGGCGATGTCCAGGTCGGTGGAGTAAGTGTATTCCTCGATGGCGATTTGCTGCTGTGCGACATCAGTCGGAACCCCATCTGCCATGGCGGTTGCGCACAGGCTGCTGAGGGCCAGAACTAATAAAGCTTTCATTTCAGGTTTACCTTTTAAAGGTCGAGTGGGGTCACGCAACCTTTTGGGGGTTGCGTGTGGAGCGGGTTACCGGGTTTTGGATTAACTGCCTTCGTGGGGGCTGCAACTTGGTTAATCGCGTTGCCTTGTTGGCGAGGTGGATTTTAGGCGTGGGGTGGGCATTCATATAGGTGGGGTTTTGATAAACACTTTTGGCGAATTTTGTAACAATCCCTGGATAGCGTTGTAGGAGCCGGTTGGCTGGCGATCTTGACGACGTGGTTTTTCAGGTGCGCCGCATTCGCCGGCAAGTCGGCTCCTACAGGGGTTGCGTACGTATTTCGGGCTTACCACACTAATTTGTAGGGGCTTGTTACTACCATCGTCGAATGGTTCTATAGGCCCGGTCCGGCTACAACTGGGTCATACAAAAACAACTATTCCACCGAGGTAAGAAAGATGAGTGCGGCTTCCCTGTATCCCGTTCGTCCCGAGGTTGCGGCCAACACGCTGACTGATGAGGCGACCTACAAGGCCATGTACCAGCAGTCCGTCGTCAACCCGGATGGCTTCTGGCGCGAGCAAGCCAAGCGCCTCGACTGGATCAAGCCTTTCACCACGGTGAAACAGACCTCGTTCGACGATCACCATGTCGACATCAAGTGGTTTGCCGACGGCACCCTCAACGTTTCCTACAACTGCCTCGACCGTCATCTGGCCGAGCGCGGCGATCAGGTCGCGATCATTTGGGAAGGGGATAACCCGGCCGAAAGCCGCAACATCACCTACCGCCAATTGCACGAAGAAGTCTGCAAGTTCGCCAACGCCTTGCGCGGCCAGGATGTGCACCGCGGCGACGTGGTGACTATCTATATGCCGATGATCCCCGAAGCCGTGGTCGCCATGCTGGCCTGCACCCGGATCGGCGCGATCCACTCGGTGGTGTTCGGTGGCTTCTCGCCGGAAGCCCTGGCCGGTCGCATCATCGATTGCCGCTCCAAAGTGGTGATCACGGCCGACGAAGGCCTGCGTGCCGGCAAGAAGATCCCGCTCAAGTCCAACGTCGATGACGCGCTGACCAACCCGGAAACCAGCAGCGTGCAGAAGGTCATCGTGTGCCAGCGCACCGGTGGCGACATCAAGTGGAACCAGCATCGCGACATCTGGTACGAAGACCTGATGAAAGTGGCGGGCAGCGTTTGCGCGCCAAAAGAGATGGGCGCCGAAGAAGCGCTGTTCATCCTTTACACCTCCGGTTCCACCGGCAAGCCCAAGGGCGTGCAGCACACCACCGGCGGTTACCTGCTGTATGCGGCCATGACCCACGAGCGCGTGTTCGACTACCGCCCGGGCGAAGTCTACTGGTGCACCGCCGACGTCGGCTGGATCACCGGCCACACCTACATCGTCTACGGCCCGCTGGCCAACGGCGCGACCACGTTGCTGTTCGAAGGCGTACCGAACTATCCGGACATCACCCGGGTGGCGAAGATCGTCGACAAGCACAAGGTCAATATCCTCTACACCGCGCCGACTGCGATCCGCGCGATGATGGCCTCGGGCACCGCCGCTGTCGAAGGCGCCGATGGCAGCAGCCTGCGTCTGCTGGGTTCGGTCGGTGAGCCGATCAATCCGGAAGCCTGGGATTGGTACTACAAGAACGTCGGTCAGTCCCGTTGCCCGATCGTCGACACCTGGTGGCAGACCGAAACCGGCGCCACCCTGATGAGCCCGTTGCCGGGTGCACACGGCCTGAAGCCGGGTTCTGCGGCGCGTCCGTTCTTCGGCGTGGTGCCGGCCCTGGTGGACAATCTGGGCAACATCATCGAAGGCGTGGCCGAGGGCAACCTGGTGATTCTCGATTCGTGGCCAGGCCAGGCGCGTACCCTGTATCGCGACCATGACCGTTTCGTCGACACCTACTTCAAGACCTTCCGCGGCATGTATTTCACCGGTGACGGTGCCCGTCGTGACGCAGACGGTTACTACTGGATCACCGGGCGTGTGGATGACGTGCTCAACGTGTCCGGGCACCGCATGGGCACGGCCGAGATCGAAAGCGCGATGGTCGCCCACCCGAAAGTCGCCGAGGCGGCGGTGGTCGGTGTGCCGCATGACATCAAGGGGCAGGGCATTTATGTCTATGTCACGCTGATCGCTGGTGAAGAGCCGACCGAGCAATTGCGCCTGGAACTGAAAAACTGGGTGCGCAAAGAGATTGGCCCGATTGCTTCGCCGGATGTCATCCAGTGGGCGCCGGGGTTGCCGAAGACTCGCTCGGGCAAGATCATGCGCCGGATTCTGCGCAAGATTGCGACCGCTGAGTACGATGGGTTGGGGGATATCTCCACCCTGGCGGATCCGGGTGTGGTGCAGCATTTGATTGATGAGCATAGGACGATGAACGTCGCTTAACGGCGGTTCTTGAGTCAATGAAGCCCCGTCAGGCATTGCGCCTGGTGGGGCTTTTTTTGTCTGGGGTTTTTGTGTTGTCTGTACTGGCCTCTTCGCGGGCAAGCCCGCTCCCACAGGGATTTGTGGTGTGAATGCAATCGCAATCTATCCCGAAAACCCTGTGGGGGCGGGCTTGCCCGCGAAGGCGACCTGTCAGACGTCGCATAAACAACGAACCAATAATTATCGGCTTCGCCCGTAGTCCGTTTCTTACTGTTACCCGCTACCCTTCAAGTAACTAAATGTGTAACCGCTGGCGCCAATACGGGGCATTGAGAAACGCAATATCCCGTTCCCGGGGCACTTCAGCACCCATAAAAAATAAGACCCAACGCTACACTTGCCGGATTAGAAGGCTTTGCCAATAATAGGCCCGCAATTTGCAACTTTGATCGGTTCTCTGTCTTTTGCTCTTGCATGAAATTGCAAGGCTGTCAACGCGCCCGAACGGCTTTCTCGGTGCATCTGTAATTTGTTGTCGCATTGAAGAAATATCGGCTTCGGGCCTGTCGTTAGAATGCCGATCACTCGCTCGTCGTTGCTCGTGTTGAATTCAACAGGGGTTTTCCAGGACGCAGCACTGCTTTGCGGTTCTATTCATTCGCATATTGGGCTGTCGCTCACTCTGCCGTTTTAGCCCTTTACCGATGGAGTCCCAAGATGAAGAAACTCGTGCTGCTTGGCGCCCTGGCACTTTCCGTGCTGTCCCTGCCGACGTTCGCTGATGAAAAGCCGCTGAAAATCGGTATCGAAGCGGCTTACCCTCCGTTCGCTTCCAAAGCGCCGGACGGCAGCATCGTGGGTTTCGACTACGACATCGGCAACGCCCTGTGCGAAGAGATGAAGGTCAAGTGCACCTGGGTCGAACAAGAGTTCGACGGCCTGATCCCGGCCCTCAAGGTGCGCAAGATCGACGCGATCCTGTCGTCCATGTCGATCACCGAAGACCGCAAGAAGTCCGTGGACTTCACCAACAAGTATTACAACACCCCGGCGCGCCTGGTGATGAAGGCCGGCACCCCGGTCAGCGA
This sequence comes from Pseudomonas sp. VI4.1, assembly GCF_002029345.1. NCBI lineage: Bacteria > Pseudomonadati > Pseudomonadota > Gammaproteobacteria > Pseudomonadales > Pseudomonadaceae > Pseudomonas > Pseudomonas sp. VI4.1. Next base: position 3,957 of record NZ_MULM01000154.1, on the reverse strand, counting down.
CAGCCTGGCTGAGCTCAAGGGCAAGAACATCGGCGTGCAGCGCGGTTCGATCCACGAGCGTTTCGCCCGCGAAGTCCTGGCCCCGCTGGGTGCCGAGATCAAGCCTTACGGTTCCCAGAACGAAATCTACCTCGACGTCGCGGCCGGTCGCCTCGACGGCACCGTGGCAGACGCTACGCTGCTGGATGACGGTTTCCTGAAAACCGACGCCGGCAAAGGTTTCGCCTTCGTTGGCCCGGCCTTCACCGACGTCAAATACTTCGGCGACGGCGTGGGTATCGCAGTACGCAAGGGTGACGCGCTGAAAGACAAGATCAACGCCGCGATCACCGCCATTCGCGAGAACGGCAAGTACAAGCAAATCCAGGACAAGTACTTCGCCTTCGATATCTACGGCAAGTAATCCGCCCCGGCGACACGTCCGAAATGGCGCAAGCAGCAGGATCTCTGAGGTTTGCGCCATTTTTTCATCCCCCTTTTCGAGGACCTGAATCATGTTGAAAGGCTACGGGGCTGTCATCCTCGATGGCGCTTGGCTGACGCTTCAGCTCGCCTTGTCGTCCATGGTCCTGGCGATTGTTCTGGGTCTGATCGGCGTTGCGCTGCGTCTGTCTCCGATCCGCTGGCTGGCCTGGCTGGGCGACCTGTATTCCACGGTGATCCGCGGGATTCCCGACCTGGTGCTGATCCTGCTGATTTTCTACGGGGGGCAGGACCTGCTCAACCGCGTCGCACCCCTGCTTGGTTTTGACGACTACATCGACCTGAACCCGTTGGCCGCCGGTATCGGCACCTTGGGCTTCATCTTCGGTGCGTACCTGTCGGAAACTTTCCGTGGTGCGTTCATGGCGATCCCCAAAGGTCAGGCAGAAGCCGGCATGGCGTACGGCATGAGCAGTTTTCAGGTGTTCTTCCGGGTGTTGGTACCACAGATGATTCGCCTGGCGATTCCGGGTTTCACCAACAACTGGCTGGTATTGACCAAGGCCACTGCGCTGATTTCGGTGGTGGGTCTGCAAGACATGATGTTCAAGGCCAAGCAGGCGGCCGATGCCACCCGCGAGCCTTTCACCTTCTTCCTCGCAGTGGCGGCGATGTACCTGGTGATCACCAGTGTCTCGTTGCTGGCATTGCGTCACCTTGAGAAGCGCTACTCGGTAGGCGTAAGGGCGGCTGATCTATGATCTTCGACTACAACGTCATTTGGGAGTCCTTGCCGCTGTACTTCGGCGGTTTGGTGACCACCCTGAAATTGCTCGCGCTGTCGCTGTTTTTCGGTCTGTTGGCGGCCTTGCCGCTGGGCCTGATGCGCGTCTCGAAGAATGCGGTCGTCAACATGTCGGCCTGGCTCTTCACCTACGTGATTCGCGGCACGCCGATGCTGGTGCAGCTGTTTTTGATCTACTACGGTCTGGCGCAGTTCGAAGCGGTACGTGAAAGCTTCCTGTGGCCATGGCTGTCCAGCGCCACGTTCTGTGCGTGCCTGGCGTTCGCGATCAATACCAGCGCCTACACCGCTGAAATCATTGCCGGCAGTCTGCGCGCCACGCCGAACGGCGAGATCGAAGCGGCCAAGGCCATGGGCATGTCGCGCTACAAGATGTACAAGCGCATCCTGCTGCCATCGGCCCTGCGCCGGGCGCTGCCGCAGTACAGCAACGAAGTGATCATGATGCTGCAGACCACCAGTCTGGCGTCCATCGTGACCCTGATCGACATCACCGGTGCCGCGCGCACGGTCAATGCCCAGTTCTACTTGCCGTTCGAGGCCTACATCACGGCGGGTGTGTTCTACCTGTGCCTGACCTTCATTCTGGTGAAGCTGTTCAAACTGGCCGAACGCCGCTGGCTGGGCTATCTGGCCCCGCGGAAGCACTGATATGGAACGCATCGACCATGCATTGCCGTGGAGCAACCTGGGCAGCGAACGCCAGATTTCGGTGTTCCGCTTCGGTGGTGGCGAGCGCAAGGCCTACATTCAGGCCAGCCTGCACGCCGATGAATTGCCGGGGATGCGCACGGCCTGGGAGCTGAAAAAGCGCCTGGCCGAACTCGAAGCCCAGGGCTTGCTCAACGGTGTGATCGAGCTGGTGCCGGTGGCCAATCCCATTGGCCTCGGCCAACTGCTTCAGGGCAATCATCAGGGTCGTTTCGAGGCAGGCAGCGGCAAGAATTTCAACCGGGATTTCGTCGAGCTGAGCGCGTCGGTGGCTGCCGAGCTGGATGGGCATCTGGGTGATGATCCCCACGCCAATATCCGCTTGATCCGTCAGGCCATGAGCGACCTGCTCGACGCTTTGCCGCCGGCCGCGAGTCAGTTGCAGGGCATGCAGCGCGTGTTGCTCAGCCATGCCTGCACCGCCGACGTGGTGCTGGACTTGCATTGCGATACCGACGCGGCGCTGCACATGTACGCCTTGCCGCAGCACTGGCCGCAGTGGCGTTCCCTCGCCGCGCACCTGGACGTGAAGGTGGGGTTGCTGGCGGAAGAATCCGGCGGCAGTTCCTTCGACGAAGCCTGTTCGCTGCCGTGGCTGCGCCTGTCGCGTCTGTTCCCGGACGCGCAGATTCCGCTGGCCTGCCTGGCGACTACCCTTGAACTGGGTGGGCAGGCCGACACCGGTCGGGTTGAAGCGCAAGCTTACGCCGAAGGCATTCTGGCGTTCCTCGCCGAGCAAGGCTTGATCAGCGGCGAATGGCCGAAGCCTGCGCGAGAAGCCTGCGAAGGCATGCCGTTCGAGGGCACCGAATTGCTGTTCGCGCCGCACCCTGGCGTGATCAGCTTTTTGCGCAAGCCCGGCGAATGGGTTGATGCCGGCGACGAGATTTTCGAAGTGATCGATCCGTTATCGGATCGGGTCAGCACGGTGTGTGCTGGTACGTCCGGGGTGCTGTTTGCCATTGAACGGCTGCGTTATGCCCAACCCGGTTTCTGGCTGGCCAAGGTGGCGGGGCGCGAAGCGCTGCGTCACGGGCGCTTGCTCAACGACTGACTGACTGTTTTTGTGAGAACCGACCGCATGTACAAACTTGAAGTCCAAGACCTGCATAAACGCTATGGCAGTCACGAAGTGCTCAAGGGCGTGTCCCTGAAAGCGGCGGCTGGCGATGTGATCAGCATCATCGGCTCCAGTGGCTCCGGCAAAAGTACGTTCCTGCGTTGTATCAACCTGCTCGAGCAGCCGCACGCCGGCAGGATTCTGCTCAACAACGAAGAGCTGAAGCTGGTGGCGAACAAGGAAGGCGCGCTGAAGGCGGCCGACCCGAAACAGCTGCAACGCATGCGTTCGCGCCTGTCGATGGTGTTCCAGCATTTCAATCTGTGGTCGCACATGACCGCACTGGAAAACATCATGGAAGCGCCGGTGCACGTACTCGGCATGTCCAAGGCCGAAGCCCGCGAGAAGGCCGAGCTCTACCTGAACAAGGTCGGCGTGGCGCATCGCAAGGACGCTTACCCGGGCCACATGTCCGGCGGTGAACAGCAGCGCGTGGCGATTGCCCGGGCGCTGGCGATGGAGCCCGAAGTGATGCTGTTCGACGAACCGACCTCGGCGCTCGACCCGGAACTGGTGGGCGATGTGCTGAAAGTCATGCAGGCCCTGGCCCTCGAAGGCCGGACCATGGTGGTGGTGACCCACGAAATGGGCTTCGCCCGGGAAGTGTCGAATCAACTGGTGTTCCTGCACAAAGGTGTCGTCGAAGAAAGCGGCAACCCGCGTGAGGTGCTGGTCAATCCACAGTCCGAACGCTTGCAACAATTCCTCTCGGGCAGCCTGAAGTAATCGCTGCCGTTACGCACCGGGATCGTGCATGCTTCCTGATCTAAAGGCTGCCCCCGATCCCCTGTAGGAGCCGGCTTGCCGGCGAAGGCGATCTCTGTAGGAGCCGGCTTGCCGGCTCCTACAGGGGGGCTGGGTTGGTTTTGAGATGTGCGTTCATTTACGGGCTAGCATT